>JAQAZR010000419.1:0-2607 GCA_032127235.1 Deltaproteobacteria bacterium | reverse complement strand
TTGCACCAATCCATTACGTATCTGGCCATGGCCATCGTCGGCGGCCTCGGAACCCTGACCGGGTCGTTTTTCGGCCCGACGGCCATCTACATGCTCGACCTGAAGGTCGAAAATGTGGCTGAGTTTGCGGGCACCATATTTTCAGAAACGATGAACCTCGCAACGGGTCTACGCCCGCTGACTTTCGGCTTGGTTATCGTTCTGTTTTTGATGTTCGAGCCGCGTGGAATCGCCAACTGGTGGCGAATCTCGCGTTCGTATCTCAAACTGTGGCCGTTCCGATTTTAGGAGGGCTGCACCATCGTCGGCCGGCAATTGTCAACGGTGGTAGATTGGTGCTTTGAAGGACGATCGTTAATTTCAACTAACCACAACCAAAATGAATGGGAGGGAAAAATGAGCAACAAAAAATGGACCTGCTTCTCTGTCGTATCGGCCGCTTTGTTTCTTGTGATCTGCGCCATGAACGCTCAGGCCGGAAATACGTACAAGACCGCTTCGTCTCTTGCGATCACCGGCCCGACATCCGATGCCGGAAACCCGTATTCGAAAGGCATGGAAGACTACATCCGCTACGCCAACGACGAAAAACTGCTGGGGGACGACAAGGTCGACATCTTGATCCGGGACGATCAGTACAAGACCGATGTCACCAAACGGAATTTTGAAGAATTTCTCGGTGAAGGCATCGTGCTCTACCTGAATTATTCCACCGGCAGCACACTGGGCATGAAGCGGGATTTCGAAGAGGAGAAGATTGCGGTGCTCCCGGCCTCCTATCATCGGGGCAACCTGGAGGATTCCAACTACATCTTCCTGCCCATCGCGTCTTACTCCGCCCAGGTTATCGGATTGGCCGAGTACGTGGCCAACAACCACAAGGGCGGTAAAGCCAAAGTGGCTCTTTTCATCCATCCGTCGGCCTTCGGGCGCGCCCCTGTGGAGGATCTCAAGAAGGTCGTTGCGGAAGGCGTGAACATCGAGATCGTCGAGGTCGTCGAGCACGGCAAGGATCTGGACAACACCGCTACCCTGCAGCGCCTGAAAGACAAGGGCGTCCAGTTTGTCATCAGCCACACCGTCCAATCTCCGGTTGCGACGCTGCTCAACGACGCCCAGCGTCTAGGTGTGGCTGCCAAATCCTTCGGTGAACCGGGGAAACTGACCTTCCTGGGCGCCCATTACACCGGTGGCACCGACCTGATCGATCTGGCCGGATCGGCGGCGGAAAATTTTTATTGGACGACATCCTACAAACTGACCTCTGAACCGGGGCCCTGGACGGACCAGCAGCTGGCCCTGGCGAAACGCTACGGCCGCGACGAGAAGACGGCCAATTCTCATAATTACACCAGCGGCGTGCTCGTGACCCAGATTGCCGTCGAAACCATGAAACGCGCCAAGGAAGAAGGCAAGAAAATAGACCGGGCAACGCTCTACGAGGAACTTCTGGCCATGAACGGTAAAAACGCCTTCACACCGTTTACGACCGTCGGCCCGGTTACCTATTCCAAAACCGACAAGGAAGGCGTCGACACGCAGCAGCTCTACGTGGTTAAAAATGGGGTGTTCCGGGCGGTCGGCAAACCGTATGCCCCCGAGTATTACAAAAACCTTAAATAACTTTGAATGCGGTAAACGACCGACAGGCGGATTTTTACTGCCTAGTCGCAAAATGGAGGCTGGCTGGTTTCAAAAAACCGCCGGCCTCCATTGTCAACCGCTCGATAACTTGAATGTCCGGATGGCGGGCGGATCCGGTCGGAAGGTACGGTCGCATGAGATCGGCGGAGAAAAACGGCTATCTTCTCGAAGTAAACAACATCGAGGTGGTGTATCACGACATCATACAGGTCTTGCGAGGCGTTAGCCTCAACGTGCCTGAAGGGGGCATCGTTGCGCTGCTCGGCACAAATGGTGCCGGCAAGACCACCACCTTGAGGGCGATCAGTGGGTTGCTCAAGCCGGAGAACGGATTCATCAAAGAAGGCTACATTCACTTCCGGGGTGTCGACATCACCAACCGGCTCGGCACTGAAGTGGTCCGGCAGGGGGCGGTCATGGTGCCGGAGGGGCGCCGGGTTTTCAAGCATCTGACGGTGGAGGAGAACATACGGGCCGGTTCGATCACCCGCAAAGACGGTGCGGCATCGGTTCGAGCCGATCTGAAGCTGATGCATGAGCATTTTCCGCGCCTGGCGCGGGTGACCAACCGTCTTGCCGGTTACTGCTCGGGCGGCGAGCAACAAATGATCGCGATTGCACGGGCCCTTATGGCACGTCCCCGAATGCTGATGCTCGACGAACCGTCATTGGGTCTCGCCCCGCTGCTGGTCAAGGAGATTTTCGAAAACATTACCCTCATCAACCAGGAGATGGAAACGACAATCCTGGTCGTCGAACAGAACGCCAAGGTTGCCTTAGAAGTATCTACCTATGCCTACATCATGGAATCCGGTAAAATTGTGCTGGAGGGATCATCCAAAGAGCTGAAAAACAATCCGGATGTCAAAGAATTTTACATGGGCGTTACCCAGGGTGGGCGGCGCAAATCCTTCAAGGAAGTGAAATCGTACAAAAGACGAAAACGGTGGATGTAATTTTCTC
>JAQAZR010000418.1:0-6032 GCA_032127235.1 Deltaproteobacteria bacterium | reverse complement strand
ACAAAGCCGACTGTCCCAACGAAACGACCGGCTCAACGGGCCTAACGGGCACAACCGGCTCAACCGTCCAAACGGTCAAGGTGGGTTTACCCTTATCGAGATGATGGTGGCGGTTTCCATTATCGCGATCGTTCTAACGGCCGTCTACCGGCTGCACTCCCAGACGCTGATGATGACCATCGGGGCCCGCTTTTACACGGTGGCACCACTGCTGGCACAAAATAAATTGGTTGACATCGAACTGAGCTCCGCTAAAGAACTGACCCAGGGAACCGGTGACTTCGGCAAAGATTTTCCCGCTTACACTTGGGAGGTCGCCATCGACGACACCAACAGTGATCAACTCAAGACGGGCTCAGAAAAATTAAAGGGCGCGGTGGAGAAGCTGAAAAGAATTGATATAAAAGTTTTATTCAACCAGGGCGAGATGGTTTACAGCCTCCGCACCTACCGTTTTATGCCGAAGTGACACATCGACCACCCCTAAATAAATATGAAAGGACACGTCCGTCATAACCGATTCGACCAAACGCTCATGATCTCCCCCATTCCATTCATAACCGATGAGCTCCGGCTCCGGCGTCACCGGCCGTGGACACCCAAAGAAAACCGGGCCGCAATGCGTGGCTTCACCTTGCTCGAAATCCTCATTGCCATATTCATCTTCGCGGTCGTCATCACGACCGTATTCGGCTCTTTCAATTTCGTGTTCGGAAAGATCGGAATAATCGAAGAGAGCAAGACAACCTATGAAATGGCAAAGGATTGTCTGAACCGCATGTCGATCGATCTCGCGTCGGCTTATTTCCTTCAGTCACCGGCCTACAAGCCGCCAAAGGAGGATGGTGAGCTGGATTTGTACCGCCTAGTGGGGAAGCTATCCGATGCAGGGGGCGAGGATTTCGGCCAACTGCGGTTCACCGCCATGGCCCACCTGCCGCTGCAACAGCGCCAGCGCGACGGCGTAGCAGAAATCATCTATTACGTTACAACCGATCGCGACGGCACCAGGGTGCTGCGGCGTTCGGACCGACTCGATTTTTCCGAACCGCGCGACAATCTGGCCGGCGATCCGATTTTGTGCGAAAACGTGAAGACCTTGACGTTCACCTATATCGATGCGGAAAACGATGAAAAAGAGACCTGGGATTCGGATTCGGACGATGTCGGCTACGCCACACCGCGAGCGGTTCGTATCCGGCTCGAGATCGGCTCGGATGAAAATTTTCACACATTCGAGACGACGATCCTGTTTCCCCAGTACCGACAAGCTCTCAAATTGGCCGGTTGATACCTCGACAGTGAGTTTTGAGTAGAAATCGAAAGTTGCATAAGTTGAACCAATTAAGGCCGATAAACAACAAACGGGGCATGGCCCTTTTGATCACCCTGGCGGTCATCACGCTGCTGGTCGCCACCACCGTGGAGCTCAACCGGCAAGCCCGCGCCACGATATTCTCCAGTGCGGCCGTCCGTGACCGCCACCGGCTGGCGGAAATGGTGGCATCCGGCGTCAATGCGGCCATGGCCATGCTGGTTGAAGACAAAAAAAACACGACCGCCGACTCGATGCAGGAGGATTGGGCCGACCCCGACAAGGTCAACAGCATGCTGGAAGCCATTCCGTTCGAGGACGGCAAGCTGGAGGTTAAGATCAGCGATGAGCGCAGCCGCATCCAGGTCAATGCCCTGGTTAAATTTCCCGAAGGCCACGAATTCAACGAAAAACAGCGCCAGCTTTGGGAACGCCTCCTCAGAATGGCCTTCCTGGCATACGAACATCCGGATGAGACCGATCCGGTGAACACGGTCATCAATTCCCTGAAGGACTGGCTCGATTCCGGCGATGACGATGCCATCACCGGCTTGAGCGGGGCCGAGTCCGACTATTATCGTGATCTGGACCCGCCCATATCTATCAGAAACGGTCCCCTCACCCATATAAAAGAACTGTTGCAGGTCAAGGGGATCACTCCGGAGCTGTTTTATGGTACAGATGAATTGCCGGGCCTGTCGGGTTTTTTGACGGTCAACGGCATGACCGATGAGGGCGGCAATTTCACTTTCGACGGCAAAATCAACATCAACACCGCGGAGATACCGGTTCTCATGGCACTATTGCCGGAGGAGAACCAGGATCTGGCGCTGGCGATCAGCGAATTTCGCCTCGCAAAAACAAGCGACACTTATAACCACGATCTTTCGGGCAGCAACTGGTACAAACAGGTCCCTGGAGCCGGGGATATCGATCTCGACAGCAGCCTCATCACCAATCAGAGCGATTTTTTCAGGATCGAGGCGGCGGCCAGCCTCAACGGGGTCAGTCTCGCGGCTACGGTGATCGTACACAGAGAGACCGAATCCGAAACCGGCCTGATAAACTGCCGCGTCTTGAGTTGGGAACAAACTTGATGGTATAATAGGTTTTTCAATATTTAATTTTTTGGCAATCATTAGCGCCTCACCTTGAATAACCGGCAGGCGACCATTCCTTGCCGGAAGGAAGACGATGGGCAAAAGAATACTGGGTCTCGACATTCAAAACAAGGCCCTTGCAGCGGTGTTGGTCAACAGCGGCATAAAAGAAAGCCGGGTGGAGGCCTACACCTATATTCCGTTTCCGGAGGAGGGCGACGCCCCCCTGGCCGCGGCCCTGAACAAGCTGGTCCAGGAGATACCGGTACAGGACTGCGTGTGTATTGTTTCGATACCCGCCGACCACGTGTCTTTCAGAAATCTTCGGGTACCATTCAAACAGATTAATAAAATCAAGCAAATTTTGCCGTTTGAACTCGAACCGATGCTCCCCTTTCCTCTAGATGAGGTCGTTATCGAGTTTCATCCGATAAAATTCGACGGACAGGGTGAACAAACGGATGTTATCGCAGCCGCCTGCAATGTGTCCGGCCTGAGATCCATCTTGGACCTGTTGGGCATCCATCACATCGATCCGGCGATTGTGACGGTCAGCGGTTACCCGTCGGCACTCTGCCTGGCGCGGTTGGGCGACCTCCCCGAAAATGCCCTTATTGTGGATGTCCGCAGCGGCAGCAGTACAATTTTCGCCGTCATTTCGGGACAGCTCTCGATGGTGCGGGCCCTGCCCGCCGACCGGGCCTACGAGTCGCACGCCGACATGCTGGGGCAAAGCATCCAGCGGACCTTGTATGCAATGGAGGAGATCGGTGAGCGCCCATTTAAGCCGGAAAAAATCTTTGTCACCGGACCGGCGTTGGGTGAAGACGGCTTTGAAGTGTCGCTGGCGCGGTTGCTGAACGTACCGACGATACGCACCGATCTGGTCAGAGACACACAAGCCAGGATAAGAGTGGTAACGGCTGATTCCTGGAAACCCCACCAAATGAACAATGCCCTCGCCCTGGCACTGATAGAGGTCATCGGTATCAAGGGACTGAATTTTCGAAAAGGTCCCTTCGCCATCAAAAAACGCTGGACCGAGTACAAAAAGAACATTATGGTTTCCGGCGGTTTGGCAGCCGGTCTGCTGCTGGTGTGGCTGCTGACCGTTTCAATCGACTACTACTATAATAACAAACAGCTGGACATGCTCAACAGCCGCATCACCTCCATCTTCCAGTCGACTTTTCCGGATGTGAAGAAAATCGTCAATCCCTTGCAACAGATGCGGGTTAGCATCGAGGAGGTGCGCAAGGTTTCCCTGAATTCAGCAAGCGGGCAGGGAGACATGCTGACCATCGACATATTGAATGACATCAGCAAAAGCATCCCGGACGACATCGACGTAAAATTTACCCGCACCGTTATCGGGGAAAACAATGTGGTCATCAACGGTGACTCCGACACGTTTAATTCCGTCGATGCCATTAAGAACGGACTCGAAAAAAGTAAGGTTTTCAAGACGGTCACGATTGTGTCGACCACAAAAGAGGAATCGAGCAATCGGATTAAGTTCCGGTTGAAAATAGGGTATTAACTGGGTGATGAAAAAAATATTGAAATTGCTGCCGTTTACGATCACCAAACGCGAGAAATACGCCGTCTGGATTGCCGGCGCCCTGATTGCCGTCGTGATCCTGATGCAGGTCATCATTTTTCCTTTGGCTGACAAGAGACAGCAGTTGAACCGGCAGATCGAGGTTCAAACCCAGACCCTGAAAGAAATGCTGGTTCTAAAAGCAGACTACGAAGGCACCAAGAAAATTGCCGACTCCGAAAGAGGCAGAATCGCTGGCAGGAGCAGTGGATTTACGCTGTTTTCCTTCCTCGACACCCTGGCCGGACAAGTCGGGCTCAAGGACCGCATCGCTTACATGAAGCCGTCGAAAACGACCCTCGAAAACACGCCGTATGCCCTGTCGGTCGTAGAAACCAAGCTTCAGAACATCACCATGAAACAGTTGACCTCTTACCTTTACAGAATAGAGACGTCGAACAATCTGGTACGGGTAAAGGGGCTGTCGATATCCAAAACCGGTAAGCAGGCCGGAACCGTAGATGCAGTCTTGCTGGCAGAGACGTTCGACACCCGGTGACTCAATCGAGGCTCGCGGTGCACCGGCGGCTGAGACGGATATTCCGAATTCGCAGCCGCATGAAGACCCGGCGGGCGAGGCGTTCGAACACAACCTGTAACAAAACAGCAAACAGGCGACCTTTAGAAAAATGAGACCAACGACGATCCATCTGAAAATCATCGGCTGCTGTATGCTCGTGCTGCTGATCATAGCCACAGGCATCATCCCGACCCGTGCGAACGCAGCTTCCAACACAGGCGATTCGCAGGACCGCTACGTGACCATCGACTTTAACAACGTCGACATCAACGTTTTCATAAAGTTCATCAGCGAACTGACCGGCAAAAACTTCATCGTCGACCAGCGCGTCAGGGGCAACGTCACCATCATTTCACCGACCAAGATATCGGTTGCGGAAGCTTACAAGGTGTTCGAGTCGGTGCTGGAGGTCAATGGTTTCAGCACCGTTCAGGCGGGGAAGGCGACCAAGATACTTCCCTCCCCGGAAGCCCGCACGAGTGATATTCCGACCCGCACCAGCACCAAGCCGGTAACGCCCCAAGACCAGCTCGTCACCCAATTGATCCCCCTGACTTACGCCGAAGCCGATGAAATCAAAAGACTGTTCACCCCCATGGTGTCCAAGACCAGTCTTATCGTTGCCTACGCACCGACCAACACGTTGATCGTTACCGACGTGCTGTCGAATATCCAACGGTTGATTAAAATTCTGAAAGAAATCGACGTGGCCGATGTCGGCCGGCAAATTTCGGTCATCCCCCTTCAGCACGCCGACAGTACCAAAATGGTCGAAACCCTGACGGCCCTATTCCTGACCAGGGGTTCGACCAAGCAGAGAGCAACCGCTAGCCGTGACGACACCAAATTTGTCGCCGACGAACGCACCAATACGGTGATCGTACTGGCCAGTGAAGTGGAAATGGCCCGGGTCAGGCAGTTGATCGACTTTATCGATCGCGAAACACCGCGGGGTAAGGAAAAAATTCGGGTCTACTACCTCGAATATGCCAACGCGGAGGACATCGCCAAGGTGCTGCAGAACCTGCCGAGCAAGGAGGGCACCTCGGTCAAGGAAAAGGCTGCAGCCGGCGCGGCCGGCGCACCGCTGCTCTCGGGAAAGGTGAACATCACGGCCGACAAGGCCACCAACAGCCTCGTGATCACAGCCAGCAGCGACGATTACACGGTGGTGGAGGAAGTCATCAAGAGACTCGACATACCGCGGCCGATGGTATACATCGAAGCCGTGGTCATGGAGGTCAACGCTCAAAGGGATTTCAGCCTGGGAACGGAATGGACCGCGGCCGGCACTACCAACATCGGCAACAAGCCCGCCGCCGTGGGCGCCGGGTTTTTGACACCGACATTGGCCATTCCTGCCTTGACTCAGGGCGTACTGCCGCAGGGGTTCTCATTCGGTGTCTTTACCGAAGCAATCGATATTGCGGGAATAAAGTTCAACAACCTGACTGCCCTCGTGCAGGCGTTCAAGCAGGACAGAGACGTCAATATCCT
>JAQAZR010000417.1:0-2947 GCA_032127235.1 Deltaproteobacteria bacterium | reverse complement strand
ACAGCGTGATTTTTTTCGAGACCGGCGCCATCGACTCGCTGCTGGCGGAGGTTCCCATGGCTGTGGCCGATCCACGGGTCATGTACTGGACGTCGGTCAACGGCAGCCTGGCGGATGCCTTTGCCTTCATGCAGAACCGTTCCACCGGCCGGCAGGTCGTCGGCATCATGGGGGCCGCACAGATCGACCGCTACGGCAATTTGAACTCAACGGTCATCGGCGACTATTTCCGTCCCCGGGTCCGACTTTCCGGCAGCGGCGGCGCCTGTGACGTGGCCTCCTTTGTCGGCCGTACCATCATTTTCATGCAGCACGAAAAGCGCAAGTTCGTCAATCACCTGGATTACCTGACCAGTCCGGGCTGGCTCCAGGGGGCCGGTCGGCGTGAGCAGGCCGGTCTTGGGCCGGGTGGTCCGTCGGTGGTGATCACCAACATGGCCGTAATGGCCTTCGACGACACCACGCGGGAAATGTATTTAAAAGCGGTTTTTCCCGGCATTTCGCCGGCGCAGGTGCTGGATCACATGGAATTTAAGGTGGATATTACGCGGGCCGAGGCCTTTCCGCCGCCGTCGGCTGCAGAACTGGCCATTCTGAGGGAAAGGTGCGACCCCCAGCGGTTGATCCTCGAATGACCGCAACACCCGTACGCCCCTGGCTGATTTTCTTTTCATCCGCCTCCCTTTTCGTTCTGTCGCAGTTCTACCGGGCGGCTGTGGCCGTGATAACACCCCAACTGATCGCGGATGTCGGACTCGATGCAAGGGGCCTGAGCCTGCTGTCGGCCGCCTTTTTCTACGGCTTTGCCTTCACCCAGATCCCGCTTGTGATCTATCTGGACCGGATCGGATCCCGCAAAATCATGACGGTTCTGAATCTGGTTGCCGTTGCCGGCGCCGTGCTCTTTGCCGCAGCCGGTTCGCTGGAAGCGCTGGCTGTTGCCCGTCTGCTGATCGGTATCGGCATGGCCGGCAATCTAATGGGGACCTTCAAACTCATTTCTCTATGGTTCGAGCCCTTGCGGTTTGCCACGCTGAGCGCGCTTGTTTTTTCCATGGGTACGGTTGGCAATATTTTCGCCACTTCGCCGTTGGTGCTCCTCGCGCAGACGGTTGGATGGCGGCAGGCTTTCCTTGTGGTCGGTGCACTCAACCTTTTGCTGACGGTCGGGATCTTTCTGATCATTAGCGATGCACCCGGTTCGACGTCATCAAAGGGCGACTCCCATTCCGGTACCGTCAGTATGGGAGAGACGCTCAGCGGTGTCCGGCGGTTGTTAAAAACAAAGGATTATTGGATTATCTCCCTCGGACGCTTCTGCTACTACGGCGTTTATGCAGCCATCCAGACGCTTTACGCCGGTCCCTATCTCATGAAAGCACACGGCCTGTCACCGGTCGGCGCCGGCAACATCATTTTGCTGATGAATATCGGGTTTGTCTTTGGAGGGCCGCTTTTCGGATGGGTATCGGACCGATTGTCCGGAACCCGCAAGTGGCTGGTCATGCCGGGGCTGACCCTGATGGCACTGATCGTTGCCGTCCTGGCTTCCTTGCCGACCGATGCCGCGACCTTTTGGTTGGCGATTCTTTTTTTCAGCCTGGGAATGGCCGGCAGTACCGGCGGCATCATGTATGCGCACATTAAGGAGCGGATGCCCGCCGAATATGCCGGCACGGCTATGACCGGCATCAATTTCTTCACGATGATCGGACCGGCCGTTTTTCTGCAGGGACTCGGCAGCCTGATGCAGGCCGCCTATCCCTCTGCTGCTCTGGGCGCCCCGGCCTTCAGGAGCGCTTTTTTTCTCTGTTCGGGGTGTTTGCTTACCGTGGCCTGTCTTTATCTGGTGACGGACGATACCCGTCGTCTCAGGCGGGCGTGAGAAATCGAATGAAGAATTACGCTGACCCCTTGATCGGTCGGAACTTCTGCAGCGCGATCGCCGTCGTAAAGGCAAGGAAGCCCACAAAGTCCCCCCATGCCTGCGGCCAGAATAGACCGGCGGCACCTAAAGTGAACAGTCCGGTTTCCAGCCAGGTGGCCCGGCGGATAAAATAACGCTCCAGGGCTGAGGCGAACGCCACCAGACCCAGGGTGGTGGTCACCATGGTGAAGATCACCTCCCAGTGCAGCAATTCATAATTCTCTCCCATGCCGAGCAGCGGTCGGTAGGCCATGATGAGGGGGATGATGTAGAGTCCCTTGGCGAGCTTCCAGGACGTAAAAGCGGTCCGCATCGGATTGGCCCCCGCGATCCCGGCAGCGGCGAAACTGGCCAGACTCACCGGGGGCGTTACGTTGGCATCCTGCGAGTACCAGAAGACGATCATGTGGGTGACCAGCAACGGAACACCCATGTCGAGCAGGGCCGGGCCGGCCAAGGTCGCCAACACGATGTAGCTGGCGGTCACCGGCAGGCCCATCCCGAGTACCAGCGAAGCCGCCCCGATCAACAGGATCGCCAGGGCTTCGATGCCGAAGCTCAGGTCGAGCACCAGGCTGGAAAATTTGAGTCCCATGCCCGTAAGGGTTACCATGCCGACGATAATGCCGGCCGCCGCACACGCCACCGACACCATGACGGCATTACGCGCGCCTTTCTCCAGTGCCCCGAGCGTTTGCTTGAATTCCTGGAGGCCGAATTGCGCCAGGCCCAGGCGATCGGGATCATCGTGGGGGTGATGACGGGCGCTGGTCGCCCAGCGGATGCTGTTGGCCGCCAGACTCGCGGCCACAGTGCTCAGCACCGCCACGAAACCGGCCATCATGGGTGAGTAGTTGGCCATCAGCACGTAGATCAGGATCACGACCGGGATGATGAAGTGCAACCCTTCCCTGATCACTTTCATGGCCCGCGGCAGGTTTTCCCTGGGTTGGCCCGTGAGACCGTATTTTTTGGCCTCGTAGTGAACGAAGAGTAGCACGGTGAGGTAGTACATGATGG
>JAQAZR010000416.1:0-7464 GCA_032127235.1 Deltaproteobacteria bacterium | reverse complement strand
CGGCCCGGCAGCGTGGCCTCGCCTTTGCAGTAGACTTGCGGCAGAAAGCGGTAGGGAAAACGGTTGTTGAGCATCCGGATATTGCCGAAATCTGCCTCGAGATAGGATCGGCCGATTTTGGTCACGGCAACGTTGACAACGAATGCCGGCCGACGGTTTGCCACAGCGACGGTAATCCGAGCCGGGTGGTAGAAGTGCCCATGTTTTTCCAGGTAAATCCGAATGGTGCCCAGGTCCGTGGCCGTCACGGATTGCCCTACGCATTCTCTCACGGCGCCGGTTAGGGCCGCGAAGCGCTGGCCTTCTAAAAATCGGTACACGGCCGTAAAATAATCGCCGTAGGTCACTGCTGCGCCGGCGGCGGGTTCACTGGATCTGGCACTGCCAACAGGGCTAAGGGGCAGGGGCATGCGCCAGCGCGGCGAGTTCTCGGCAACCGGGCTGTCGTCCGAAGCCAGAAAATAGGCTACCTCCGGTTTGCCGGGATCGCTGCGTGATGGCGGTTCCGGTTGCCTCAAGAATCCGGTTTGTGTGGGTTGCGGATTAGCGATGGTGCGCAATCTCACTGAGAATTTTCGGCGCAACCGCATACCCCAGTTCGACGGCTTTGTCGCAATGGGTCACGGCTAACGCGTATTCGCCTTTTTCGAGGTAAGCAATAGATAGATTGTTGTGTGCCGGCGCAAATTCCGGCTGCAGCTTGATAACCTTGAGGTTGGTTTCAATGCTGTCGTCGATGCGGCCTTTCATCAAGTAGGCGTTGGCCAGCGTCGTCAGAGCCTGCACGAACCGAAAATTAAAATAAGTGGCCTTTTCCAGTGCCTCGATGGCCTCATCGATGTTTCCTTTTTGAAGTTCGACAAACCCGATGTTTCCATAGCCTTCCGAGAAACCAGGCCGGGCCTTGGTTGCCATCCGGTTGTATTCCAAACATCCGTCCAGATCGCCACGCTGCAGTTGAATGCCGCCGATCTGAACGTATGCCTCGGCCAAGCTGGGGCTGCAGTCTATGGCCTTTCGGAACTCTTTTTCGGCCTCGTCATATTTCTTCTGGCCTGCCAAGGCGACCCCCAGATTGTAATGCGATACGCCACAATCGGGATTCGCTGCGATCGCCGCCCGCTGTTTGGCCGTATATTCGTGCACGTCATTTGCCTGTGCCATATGGTCACGATCTCCTTATTTATTTTTGGAGGCAACCCCCCCGGGTTGCCTCCAAAAATAAATTAAAATTCAGGTTATAAAATGGCGCCTAATTTGAACCGCTGGTTTAGGCTGTGGGATCCGCCAGATTGTGCCGGTAAAAATCACCCATTTCGATTTTTCCTAATATGCCTGCCGTTTAATGTCAAGGCAGGTTGGAACAATCGTAACGACCATCGATGACGAAACGCTTTGAACCGGCAGATTTTTTCTTGACATCCCGGAGCCTTTTCTCTACCGTCAAAGCTTAATTGTGCGCAGCATCACCGACGGTTCGCCTGCCACACTGCACAAAAGGGGGTCGCCATGCTGGAGGGATGTTACACAGCCATTATCACACCGTATACCGGCGACGCCGTCGATGAAGACGGTCTCGATGCACTGGTCGCGTTTCAGATCAAAAACGGCATCAGCGGGGTTCTGGCCGCCGGAACCACCGGCGAGAGCCCGGTGCTTTCCTGGGATGAGCACAACCGCGTGATCGAGGCGGTTGCAAGAAGCACCCGAGGGAGGTGCCGCTGTATCGCCGGCACCGGCAGCAACAACACCCGCGAGTCACTCGCTGCAACCGAACATGCCGTCAAAGCCGGTGTCGAAGCGGTCCTTTTGGTCGACCCCTATTACAACGGTCCCAGTTCGTTGGAGATTCGCCGCGAATACGTCGCACCGGTGGCAAAGGCCTTTCCAGAGGTTCAGGTCATCCCCTACGTCATTCCTGGGCGAACGGGCGCTCAGCTTTTACCGGAAGACCTCGCCATTTTGAGCAAGTCCCATCCAAATGTTCGCAGCGTCAAAGAAGCCACCGGCAACCTTGAAAATATGAAACACACCCGGGCCTGCTGCGGTCCGGACTTCACGATCCTCTCCGGCGACGACGGCATGACCTTCGCCATGATGACGGACCCGCAAATCATGGCCGGTGGCGTGATCTCCGTAGCGTCCAACATCGCTCCGGGTGCCGTCGTCCGCATGGTCGGCCTGTTGCGGGAAGGCCGGCAAGACGAAGCGAAGCAACTGTTTTCCGCCCTCGAGCCGTTGTTTGGGTTGGTAACCGTCAAAACCATGGAAAAAACACCTTATGGCGAAGTGGTCTGCCGCGCCCGCAACCCCCTGGCCGTCAAAGCCCTGATGTCCATCTTGGGAATGCCCTCCGGTGGTTGCCGTCAACCGCTGGGAAAGATGACCCGCAACGGTATCGATGTCGTCCTCAAGGCCGCCCGTACCGTCCAGAGCGCAAACCCTGAAATCTTCAAGCCGGTGGAAGACTTCTTCGAGGTCAACATCTCCGAAAGGCTGGAGAATCCATCGATTTGGGAAAATTTATATTACAAGGAATACTGAGTCGAGGCTTACCTGTTCTGTCGTTTCTGCGCTGCTTCAGCGTCGAGTTTGAAAGCACCTTCCTTGAAAAGCAGCCATTTCAACCACTTCATTCCGAATTTGAGCAGGGCGATCTCATCCTTTTTAATCGCATTCAACGTGCTGCTGTCGACATCGTATAGGGATAAAAACGAACTTTCGAAGACAAATTTTTTAAACTTATCGATGTTGTAGCTGGCCAGAAAAAACATCTTCTTGGTCTGTTCGGTCAGCTTCATGTTCGGCGGAAACGAGCGTTTGCGGACCACGAGATCGGTCCATTCGGCATTGACGTCGTCACGCGTGTCGACGCCTTGATCCTCCCGCCAATCACGTACGCTCCACACCTGATCCTCTTCGAAACCGTGGCAGTGCGGCTCGTTGACAAAAAAATAAAATCCGGATTCATCCGCATCTTCTTTATAACTCAGTGAGGCGACGCCCAACGGATAATACCGGCAGGTGGTGGGTCTGTCCTCGTATATGATACAGCCATCGTCCCTGACAAAAGGACAGGATTGCTGTTCGTCATCCAGGAGTTTAAGGGTCACCACCGGCAAATCGGTTTTCTCCAGCAGCTGAACGTCGGTGTAGAGCGCAATAAATTCCTCCGATGACAATTGCAACCGGTTCTTGAGGCGGATGATGTCGTAGGGAGTCAAGACGATGTTGATCCCCCGGCAGCATTTGGTGAAACAGTCGATGCCCTTGTGGCACCTGAATTTGAACCGGTTGTCCAAGCCGAGCTGCATCGGCTCGATGCCGGCTTTGTTTTCGCTGTCTGGCATGCCAATCCTTTCGCTGTCGTTCATATTTAATAGGTGGTAATCCGTGGACACAAATTGGAGCCCAGCCTATCCGAGCCCCACTGGCATGTCAACCCGCAGAATCATCGTCTCTCTGGTGTTCTTCGATCGATGCGGTCGCAAATTAGGTCTTGATTTAAACTCTAAATCTACTATATCGCTTGATATATTTAATTCGGGTATTAACAATTTACCGCCAAGGAGAAAGCCATGTCGTTGACCATAAAGAAGACCGAACGACTCAAAGCCAAACCGGACGAGCATCACCTGGGATTCGGTTCACATTTCACGGATCACATGTTCAACATGGATTATGATCCCGACAAGGGGTGGCACAACCCGCGCATCGAACCTTACGGACCGATCGTCATGGATCCGGCCACGATGGTGTTGCACTACGGACAAGGGGTCTTCGAAGGTTTGAAAGCCTACCGAACGGAAAACGGCGGTGTTCAACTGTTCCGTCCCCGCGAAAACATTAAGCGCATGAACCGGTCCGCACGCCGCCTGTGTATTCCGGAAGTCGAGGAGGACGGTTTTCTCGAAGCCCTCAAGCAGTTGATCAGCATCGAAAAAGAATGGGTACCGCACGCGCCGGAAACATCGCTGTACATTCGGCCGACCATCATTGCCACCGATCCATTTCTGGGGGTCCGGGCCTCTAATACCTATCGGCTGTTCGTAATCCTCTCGCCGGTCGGGGCGTATTACCCGGAAGGTTTCAACCCGATAAAAATTTGGGTCACCCGGGACTATGTCAGGGCCGTTCGCGGCGGTGTCGGCGAGGCCAAGACGCCCGGTAACTACGCGGCCAGCCTCCTGGCCGGAAACAAGGCCCATCTGGAAGGGTACACTCAGGTGTTGTGGTTGGACGGGGTGGAGCAGAAATACCTTGAAGAGGTTGGCTCCATGAATATCTTTTTTGTGATCGACAAAGAGATCGTTACCCCGATGCTCAACGGCAGCATTCTGCCCGGCGTCACCCGTGACAGCGTTATCAAGCTGGCCGACCATTGGAATATGAAGATAACCGAACGACTGATCAGCATCGACGAATTGATCGAAGCCCATGGTGCAGGAAGACTGAAGGAAATTTTCGGCTCCGGCACAGCGGCCGTCATTTCGCCGGTGGGTGAAATTAAATACGGAGATCGGGTTTACGCCGTGGGTGAGGGACGGGTCGGCCCCTTGGCCCAAAAATTCTATGCTGCGCTCACCGACATTCAATACGGTCGGGCCGGCGACCCCATGGGCTGGATCGATCCGGTTCTGTGAACCACTTCAGATAGCATCATGTTGAGCTGCATCGGGGATAAATGAAAATGACTTCTGACCAGAAGTTTTCCCAGCTACCGTCGTTTAAGGCAAAGCTGAAGCAAGGGGGGCTGCCGTCGGTAGTCATCGACACCTTCAGTTATTACTATCGCAAGCTCGTCAAAGGTGAAACCGGTCTGATTTACGACCAGGACATCTCTGCCGTGGCGCCGGAAGAAATCGAATCCGCCGAAAACTTGGCGCCTTACAAAGCTGCGGGTGAAAAGGCGTTCAAAAAATCGGTGCGGATTACCTTGAACGGTGGCCTGGGCACCAGCATGGGCCTGACCGGTGCCAAGAGTCTGCTCAAGGTCAAAGACGACAAGTCATTTCTCGCGATCATCGTGCAGCAGGCACGCAGCATCGGTGTCAAGCTGGCGTTGATGAACAGCTTCAACACCCATCGCGATACATTGGCCGCTTTGGAGAAAATAGATCCGAACCGTCTGCCGCTGACATTCCTGCAGCACAAGTTTCCCAAGATTCTGCAGAGCGATCTGAGTCCGGCTTCCTGGCCGAAGAATCCGGAACTCGAGTGGAATCCGCCCGGACACGGAGACGTATATACGGCGCTTTACACATCCGGAATGCTTCACCGCCTGCTCGATGAGGGTGTGGTCTACGCCTTTATCTCCAATTCCGATAACCTCGGCGCCAATATGGATGCCGCCCTGCTGGGATATTTTGCCGAAAACAGGTTCCCCTTTATGATGGAAGTGGCTGAAAAAACAGCCGCCGACGTCAAGGGCGGTCATCTGGCCCGACTGACCAATGGCCGGCTCATTTTGAGGGAAATCGCCCAGTGCCCGCAAGAGGAAAGAGACGCGTGCATGGACATCGCGCGCTACCGTTTCTTCAACACCAACAACATCTGGATTAATCTCGAATTTTTAAAGGAGCTGATCGGAAGGGAAAAGGCGATCTACCTGCCGATGATCCTCAACCCCAAAAATCTGGATCCGCGGGATAAATCCAGTCCGGATGTCTTCCAGATCGAAACCGCAATGGGTGCGGCCATTTCGCTTTTCGATGGCGCTGCTGCCGTCAGGGTGCCGCGCTCGCGGTTTTTTCCGGTCAAAATGTGCAGTGATCTTTTGGCCGTCAGATCGGATTGCTTTGTCTTCGATTCAAACGGCAGCCTGGTGGTCAACCCTGAGCGTCAAAAAAAAGGGCGCCCCGACTCCCTCGCGGTCGACCTCGACCCCAAATACTACGCCAAAATCGATCTTTTCGACGCGCGCTTCAAGTCCGGCATACCGTCTCTGGTTAACTGTGAGACGTTGAAAATCGAGGGGGACGTGCGCTTCGAGCGCGACGTCACGATCGCGGGTCGGGTCCTGATCAAAAACAGCCGCACCTCCCAAGTGGTGGTCGAAAAGGGGTCGGTTATCGAAAAAGACCTGTATTTTTAGCACCCCAAACTCCGTTTGACCCATACCTCCTTTCCGATAAATTTCTTACTCAAAAAAGGAACCCGACAGGTTATGACCGTACGCGATTGGCTGCGCCAGGAACCGGCACCCGGATGCCGGATGCTGAAATATCGTGGCGATACCCTAACGTTTCACCTAACCCTGGAGCGGCTGCGGCAGGGCAGTGCCTGGCTCAGGACCAACATCGGATCAGGTAAGGTGATCCGCAACGAAATCATCCGCAATGTTCATTGGGAAGAAGTTCCCCTGGGGCGCGACTGGTTCGATCGACCCATGGTGGCCATCGACCCGCATCATTTTCGCATTACCCTGCCCCTATGCGAAACCGGGCATTTCGAGGCCAAATGTTTCTTTCTCGAAGAGGGCGCGTCTCAGCCGGCGTGGCCAACCGGAGCCAATACCGCGGTCAATGTCGAACCGGCGGACACCTGTTGTGCAAACATCATCTACAATGCCTTCGTACGGCAATTCGGTCACAACAAATCGGGAACTTTCAAGCCGCATGTAGATCCGGCGGGCATCACCGCGCTCGATCAAGCCGGGTTCGCCGTCATTCCACCCTCCGGAACATTTCGCAACCTTATCGGAGAGCTGGATTTCATTATCGGGGATCTCGGCTGCCGAATCCTGCAGTTGCTGCCCATTCATCCCACCCCCACCACCTATGGTCGCATGGGGCGTTTCGGAAGCCCTTACGCAGCGTTGAGCTTCACCGATGTCGATCCGGCCTTGGCCGAATTCGACCCGGGGGCAACACCTCTGGAACAATTTATCGAACTGGTGGATGCCGTTCATGCACGCAGCGCCAAGATTATTATCGACATTGCCATCAACCATACCGGCTGGGCGGCGGGTTTGCACGAATCCCATCCCAATTGGCTGTCGCGGGACAAATCCGGCCAGATAGAGGTGCCGGGCGCCTGGGGTGTTCGTTGGGAAGATTTAACCAAACTCGACTACTCCCATCGAGACCTCTGGCAGTATATGGCCGACGTCCTTTTAAAATGGTGTTGGCGTGGTGTGGACGGTTTCCGCTGCGATGCCGGGTATATGATTCCGGTAGCGGCCTGGAATTATATCATCGCGCGGGTTCGGCAGCAGTATCCCGAAACGATTTTTTTATTGGAGGGTCTGGGCGGCAAACTCTCGGTGACCCGCGACCTGCTCAACCGGGCAAATTTCAACTGGGCGTATTCCGAACTGTTCCAGAACTACGACCGCGGCCAGATCGAATACTACCTGCCGCCGGTCTTCGAGATTTCTCGTCAGGATGGGATCATGGTGCACTTTGCCGAAACCCACGACAACTTGCGCCTGGCCGCCCGTTCACCGAATTATGCGCGAATGCG
>JAQAZR010000415.1:0-12481 GCA_032127235.1 Deltaproteobacteria bacterium | reverse complement strand
GCCTCGAACGGGTATGGATTGGCCGCCAGAATCGTCTCGGCCTTCGGCTCGGGCGCCGCCACGATCGGTATCGGCTATGAAAAAAGCGGCAGCGCGCACCGGACCGGGACGGCCGGTTGGTACAACATCGAGGCCTTTCGCAAAGAGGCCGAGAACGAAGGTTTGGGGGCCTGGAACGTAAACGCAGACGCGTTCGCGGAGGAGACCAAAACGGAGGTCGTCCGGCTGATCCAGGAAAAGCTCGGCCGACTCGACTTTCTCGTTTACAGCATCGCAGCCCCGCGGCGGATGGATCCCGCGACCGGCGAGGTCTATTCCTCGGTTATCAAGCCGATCGGGGAGCGGTTCACTGCCAAGACGGTCGATTTTCTCACCGGCAAAGTCGAGGTGGTCACGGCCGAACCGGCCACCGCAGATGAAGTCCAGCAGACCGTGAAGGTAATGGGAGGGGAAGACTGGCTCCTGTGGTTGAAAAAACTGCGCGCGGCCGATCTCCTGGCGCCGGGCTTTCTGACCGTGGCCTTCTCCTACATCGGTTCGGTGCATACCCGGGCTCTTTACCGCGACGGAACCATCGGTGCCGCCAAGAGGGACCTGGAGCAAAAAGTCGTCGCCATCAACCGGCTGCTGGCGCCGCTCGGCGGAAAGGCCCTGATCAGCGTCAACAAGGCCCTGGTCACCAGGGCCAGCGCGGTGATTCCGGCCGTGCCGCTCTACATCGCCCTTCTGTACCGGGTCATGAAGGCCGGCCACCTGCACGAAGGGTGCATCGCACAGATGTACCGGCTCTACCACGACCACCTCTTCAGCGACCGGCCCCCGCGCGTGGACGAAAAAGGCCGCATCCGCATCGATGATTACGAAATGCGCCCGGATGTGCAGCAGAAGGTCGCTGAACTCTGGGAAAAAGTCGACGCCGGCAACATCAGGGAACTGGCCGACATCGATGGACTGCGGCAGGAATTCTTGCGGCACCATGGGTTCGACATGCCGGGCATCGACTATACCCGGGAGATCGATCCGGCTGATTTGTAAACGTCCCGGTCCTCGGACCGGGACGTCATGCGGAGCTGGTGGTTAGCGAGCGGCTCTCGAAGTCAGTGACGGACCTTTATCCCCCGAAGGTTTTCTGCAGAGGGCGGTGCGTAAAGGGCTTGACGTCCGCGCCCGCATAGTCCGCAACGATGTGGCCGTTGCCGATCAGCCGCCATTTGTAGATCACCAACCCTTCCAGTCCCACCGGTCCGCGGGCGTGGATTTTGCTGGTGCTGATACCGACCTCGGCCCCCAACCCGTAGCGGAAGCCGTCGCTGAACCGGCTGCTGCAGTTGAGAAAAACGTCGGCTGCATCGACGGTGTCCATGAAGCGCACCCCTCTGCCGCGGTCGGCGGTCACGATCACATCGGTGTGGCCCGAACCGTAGCGGTTGATGTGGGCGATCGCCTCCTCCAGACCGGCCACGACCTTGACCGACAGGATCAGGTCGAGATATTCCGTGCGCCAATCCTCGGCCGTGGCCGGTATGACGTCGATCAGCTTGCGGGTCTCTTCACACCCCCTGATGTCGACCCCCTTCTCTTCCAGAACCGCTTTGATCTGCGGCAGAAAGGCCCCGGCGACCTCCCTGTGCACCAGAAGGGTCTCGGCCGCATTGCACACCGCCACATACTGGCATTTGCTGTCCACGACGATTCTGACGGCCATGGCGAGATCGGCCTTTTTGTCGACATACACATGACAGATGCCGTCGGCATGACCCAGGACCGGAATCCGGGTGTTTTCCATGATGTGTTGAACGAAGGCATTGCTGCCGCGCGGAACGATCAAATCGATGCTGTCGTTCAGCCGCAGCATTTCCGCCACGTCGGCGCGGGTCTCCAGCAGGGCCAGCCAACCGGCGGGAATCCCCGCCTTTTCACCGGCCGCGGCGATGACTTCCGCCAGGATGCGATTGGTTTCGGCCGCCTCGCTGCCGCCTTTTAAAAGGACGGCGTTGCCGCTCTTGAGGCACAGGGAGGATATCTGGACCAGGGCGTCGGGCCTGGATTCGAAAATCACCCCGATCACGCCGATGGGGCAACTCACCTTGTAGAGCTCGAGCCCCTCGTCCAGCTCCATCGCGCTCAGTGTGACCCCAACCGGGTCGCCCAGCTTGATCAGGCTGGCCAGGCCGTCGCACGCCTCTTTGATCTTGTGCTCATCGAAACGTAGCCGTTTCAACAGGGGCGCAGACAGTTTTTCCTTTTCGGACCGCGCCAGGTCGGCCCGGTTGGCCGAACTGATGTCGGCTGCACGCTGTTTCAGCGCCCGCGCGATTTCGGCCAGGGCCTCATTTTTTTGCGCGCTTTCCACCGCCGCCAGCTGAATGGCGGCCTGCTTGGCCTTAACCGCCGCTTGGTTGATGTCCACGTGTCTCTCCTTCTGTCCGTGTCTGCCAGATTGAAGCCGGGGTTCACTCACCGTTTATCCCTACAACGATCCGTTCCGGAACTCAATACACTAAAGATGTATTTTTCAGGTTTTGAGTTAAGACCGTTCTACTGCGGTTTGAAACCGTTTCCGCTGGTTGTTCGCGGGAAGTGAGGTGGGCAAAATGATGATGACGCAAGGGAGTTCAGGACGCAACCGCAATGGTGCACGTTTACGGATTAGAGTGCCCGCATGTGGTTCCCATTTCACATCCTGAACTACGGCTTCCGACGGCTTTACCTGTCGGTGAACCTGCGGAAATTGGTACGATGCCTGGAAAAACACGATCAGTCGGTAAAAACGTAACGCATGCCCATTTCATATGTCAGTCCGTCCTCGTCCATGACCTCCTCGACCCAGCGCACCTCGGCCAATACCATTGCCCGGACACGGGGGTAATCTTCGCTAATGTCCGGCGGCGGAAAATCGAGCGCTCGCACGATGAGGGCTGTGCCGGGTTTGAAAGCCCTTCTTGAAATCAGCACCATTCCGCCGGGAGTGTGCTTGACCGATTTGGCCGTAAAGACGTCGCTTCTGCCTGATAGCTTGATGCACTCGGCATGCAGCGTCCACGACTTGCGGCATTCCGCACATTCTTCCAGTTGAGGGTTCATAAGTCACCTGCCTGCCTGAAGTCCGTTGAATCGACACCGGATATCAGGTGGGTTGTCCTGCTGTTGGGTTCGGGTATGGTAGTCGACAAATTCCGTCCTAATCCCCTGTTAGCCGTTCGAATGTCTCGCGCACCCTCTTGCAGTCGATGCAGTGGGTCGTGACCGGCCGGGCCCTCAGCCGTTTTAACGTGATTGGCTCGCCGCACATTTCACAAATGCCGAATGTACCACCGTCGATTCGTTTGAGTGCAGTCTTGATCTTCCGGATGAGCTTGCTTTCCCGGTCACGCATGCGCAAGGCAAAGTTACGATCGATCTCAAGGGCTGCCTGATCGATGAGATCGGATGAATTGACCGACGCGTCCATCAAGCCGACAATAGCGTGATCCGCCTGCCGCAGAAGCTGTTCCTGCCAATCGTTCAACACCTTTCTGAAATAAGACAACTCTGATTTTTTCATGCTGCCTCCTCCGGTGTCTGGGTTTCTGCCGACTTGCTTTCCCAGAGCCGCCGTAGCGGCTCATTCTTCTGTCAAAGCCTCTTTGAATCGACCCGTATAGTCGATATCGATGGCCCCTTTGCTCATTTCGGCGATGTTGGCCCTGAAGATATCCGAACCGAAAGTGTTGACCGATCTCAGGCCGTCGGTATCGATGGTGATCTTGCGGGCAGACCCGCCCTTCTTCTCGATGACGTTGAGCAGTCTGAAAGCCGAAGTGCCGTCGAAATCCCCGAGGATCTTGAGATTGAGTCGTTTCATATCGCCGCCGATGACATCCACCCGAAAATTATTGGCCATACCGGGTAACCTCCTTGCATAAAGTTGCTTCATTCTGTGTTGAAAAACGACCACTGCACTTAGTGAAACCATGAGTATTGATATGTTCGAATCGGTCTGTGTATCTGATACCGGCCACGGCCTACGCCCGGAAGCAAGGGCAGGCCTCCGGAAATTTTATCAATTCGAGAACATCGAGCAGTTCTTCGAAACCAAAGGGTTTGAATATCCATCCGTCTACGTGGGGGGAGCCCATTTCCGCGGCCACCTCGGATTGACACATCCCGGTCATGATCAGGACTTTTGCCTTCGGGAAATTGGTCTTAACGAGAGCGGCCAACTGGCAACCGTTCAGCTTCGACAGGCCGAATTCGCTGACAACGAGATCGAATGGCATGTTCGAGAGACAGTCGACCGCCGCCTGGCAACCATGTGCGATGCTGACACGGCAGCCGAGGGCCTTGAACATCATCGCAACGACTTCGAGGATGGCGGCGTGGGAGTCGACAACCAACACCCGTAAAGGAGTGCCATCGACCGAATCCTGCCGTCCGTTCGGGGACGTACCCCGGATTGACCCCAGCTGCCTTTTCCTCCTCGATGCGACCGGTTCCGGCGCTGCGCGGTCGTGCGACCAGCCCGTCATGGCTTTTCGGTGTGCCGTCGATTCGCTGTTTACCATCCCGCACCTCCTCGGAATTTCGACCACAGTAAGTTTGTGGCTGCATCACCGCTGCGATTTTCTCTTCCCTGCCTTCAGCCGCTATTCGTCAAGCACCCCGCTGTCATCTTTTTTCACCGCCGAACCCTTGTTCGCCAAGGTCAGGCAATATTCGCGCCAGGGACATTTACGGTTGCAATCCGAAATGGTTTTCCCGAAGCAATCCGTAATACCTTCGAGACGCTGGATGGACCGAATAAGGTGCGGCACATCCGGCACGGCGGTGCCTTTGGATTGATGTTTCCCTTTTTTGGGGTGCCGATTCGAAATTCTCGGATCCGTTTGCTGCGTTCTCATAGGACTGTTTGCGGGCCGGAACGGCCTGCCGCAACGCCTTCGTTTCAAGTATAAGACACGGTCTGGCTTTTCATTCGTATTACCTATGGCTGACCTCAGCCGCAATGTCCATAGGCGAAGGGCTTCAATTTAGGTGGGGAAAAATCCCGGATTGGGGGATTTCCCCGGGGGAACCATACGGATGGCGGGAAGGATGGGGCAGGTCTTTTGAAACAGGGATTATTCTTTCCAGAGGTCGATATCGATCAGTCCCAGCCGGGCGGCGGTGCGCACCAGGTCGATGGTTTTGTGAATTCCGAGCTTGCGCATGATGTTGGATCTGTGGTTTTCAATTGTCTTGGGGCTGATGAAGAGCTTTTCGGCGGCCTGGCTCACGCTCAGTCCCTCGGCCAGAAGAACCATGACCTCCTGCTCTCTGGCGGTCAGTGCATCGTAATTGGAACCGGTCGTCAGCGACTCTTTGGGTGCCAGACCGACGAGTTTTTTGACGACCTGCTGGGAAACGGACGTGTCCATGAAATAATCGCCCTTCAGAACATGTTCCATTCCCTGCAGCAATTTTTCCGCGGCCGACCCCTTGGCCAAATATCCGGTGGCGCCGGCTTGAAAAGCCTTGACGATGTAATCGATCTTGGCATGCATGCTCACGATCAGGATTCGGGACTTTTTGCAGCACCTCGTGAGGTCGCCGATCAGCTCCAGGCCGCTGCCGTCCGGCAGCGACACGTCGAGCAGGATCAGGTCCGGTGAAAGCTGCCCTACCAGGTCAATCGCCTCTTGCCCGGTGCCGGCTTCGCCGACCACTTCATACTGCCGGCTGGAAGCGATGATCGACTTGAGGCCTTCCCTGAACAGCGGGTGGTCATCGACAATGAGGACGCTATTTTTTCGACTCACCTTTTTTCTCCTGACGGGGAAATCTGACGTGGATGCTGGTACCCTTGCCAAGGCGCGATCGCAGCTCCATACGGCCCTGGAGCAGCGAAACCCGCTCCTTCATGCTGCGCAATCCCAGCCGTTTTTCAGCGTCCAGCGCCCTCTCGCGAGCCTTCACATCGAACCCCTGGCCGTCGTCGATGATGCGCAGGATGATGTTCGGGTGCGAACCGACCAGCTTGATCATGACCCGGCTGGCGGCGGCATGCTTCCGAATGTTGTTGAGCCCTTCCTGTATCAGTCGGTAGAGATTGATTTCAATGAAAGACCCTAAAAAAGAATTTTTCAAACCGGCGGTTTGAAAGTCGACCTCGATGCCGGTGCTTTCGGCAAATTCCTCGCAGAACGTCGCAAGGGTCTGGAGGAGCCCGAATTCCTCCAGTCCCGGCGGCCGCAGGCCGTAAGAGAGGTTCCGGACGGACAGAATGGACCGGTCGAGCAACCGGGTCAATTTCGACACTTTTTGCAGCATTTCAGGCGGCACGCTCGCGTGCGGGTCCAAGAGGGTCGCCAGGGCTATCTTCACCGTGGAAAGCTCCTGAGCCACGCTGTCGTGCAATTCCCGCGAGATCATCCGGCGCTCGTCCTCCTGAGCCCTCAACAGCTGGTGCGAGAGACTTTTGATCCGCATTTCGGTCTGTCGTGCCGCGGTAATGTCCTCGATCATATTGATCGCCGCCACCAACCGGCCCTCGTTGTTTCTGATCGGGGAAGAAACGATCCTGTGGAACCGCATGTCACCGTGGACAGATACCTCGCGGGTCGACTCGTGCACCTCGTTGTCCTTGAGTGACGCGAAAGCCGGGCAGTCGGTGCACCTGTCTTCGCGCGGTGGGTCGTGGTAAGCATGGTAACAGAGCGGTTTCTCGGACGGGTCGATGTGCGGGTACCACCTTCTCATCTGCCGGTTCATGGCCTGGATTTTCATGTCGGGGCTGATCAGCGTCACGCCGGTGGTAATGTTGTCGACCAGGCCGCGGTATCTTTCCTCGGATTCCCGCAGTTCGTCGGCTGCCTTTTTACGGTCGGTGATATCGACCCAGTTCGACAGATAGTATCGGGTCCCGCTGCCGTTTTCTATGAGTCCGGCGGTCAGTTCGACCCAGAAACGATCGCCGTTTTTCTTTTGAAAGTGCTCTTCGATCCGGCTGACCCCGGTCGTCATGGCGGTTTGGAACGCCCTGTGAGTTTTGTCTATCGTTTCCGGAAGCCACCACGGGTAGGGAGCATTAATTCCGATCAGTTCGGCCGCCCGGAACCCGGTCAGTTTTTCAAAAGCCGGGTTCACGTATGTTATCGCGCTATCCGCCTGGCAGACCAGGATCGGGTTCGGTGAATAAGCCATCAGAAAGATGCCGAACTCCGCGTTTTCGGTTTTTGTCGTCATGTCCCCCTGCTTGTGCTGGTTTTACCCTTTTTTCTTTTTTTCTTTCTTTTCCTTCTGCCCGCCTTCATTCTTGGCGTGCTTCACCGGCGTTTTCTCGGGGGCGGCCTTTTTTTCAGCCAGTTTCATCTCTCTGACCCGAACTTTTTCAGCGTTCAATGTTTCCTGGGCCGCGATACTGGCCAACCGGAAATTGGCCTTGCGGATATCGGCCTTGATTTTTCTGATGGAGGGGTCGCGCCGGATGACCGCCTCTTCCAGACCCTTTGTCTTGAGATGGGCGCTGCGAGCGGAAAGCTTTTCGGCGGCGGTCTTTTTATGGTTCTCCACGTAATTCTTTGCCTTGAGGTTCATACCCTTCTCCTTTTTCATGGCATTTGAAGCGCTTTTTTGGCATAAGATATGAGTACAGATCAGTCTTTCAACGAAACCGTGAATCGATAGACTTAGTATAGAGCATAACCTTCATGAATTCACCCCGTTGGGGCATTCACCCGATACTTATATTTCTCCTTTCCATAGCCGCGCTGGGCCTGTCACTTTTTCTGTATATTTACTGGTACATGGAAGCCAATATCGGTCTCAGGTCCGTCATCGAACGCTTTAACTTGGATCGCGACCAGGTGCTGGCGTCACAGACCTGGATGGTGATCCTGGTCTTGTCGCTCCTGGTGGGAATAATTCTGTTGGGGATTTTCGGCATCTTCGTTTATGGTCAGAAAATGCTTCAACTCTATCGTCTCCAGAACAACTTCATCAACAGTTTTACCCACGAACTGAAGACCCCGGTCACCTCCCTGAAGCTGTTTCTGCAAACATTCTCAAAACACGAGTTGGCGCGTGCCGATCAACTCAAATACATTCAATTCATGATTTCAGATGTGGCCCGCCTGACTGAAAACATTAATCGAATCTTAAACCTGGCCAGAATAGAAAGCAAGAGCTACGCAAACGAATTCGTCGATACAGACCTGATAACCGCAATGAATTTGTTTATTAATAATAACAAACATCTATTCCAAAATTTCAACATTCGGATTCATCCACCGGAGGGAGAACTCCCCACCCTGCGGGTCAATTTGCCCCTGTTCGACATGATGCTGATGAACCTGTTGACAAATGCCGTAAAATATAACAATTCGCCGCAACCCACTGTCGACGTCGGTTTTGAGATCCACCCGCGTAAACTGATCATCCGTTTCGCAGACAATGGCATCGGCATCGAAAAGAAAGAGTTCCGCAAAATTTTTAGAAAATTTTACCAGGTCGGTCGAGCCGAAGATATGAGTGCCAAAGGCAGCGGATTGGGGTTGTACCTGGTCCAAAGCATTGCCCGTATTCATAAATGGAAAGTCGAGGCGCACAGCCAAGGCATCGGCAAGGGGTCGACATTTTCGCTCACCCTGCCGGTTTAGTAATAGAAATTTGAAACTCGAAACTCGGAACCTGGAACCCGAAGATAGGCGCCTCCACCCGGCGCATCGTTCTTAGGCATCGTAGTACCTTTCACTAACTGAACTCAACAAACTGACTCAACGGACTAAACAGGCTCAACCGGCTAAACCGATTTTCATGCCCGGTGGCGGCCCAAAGGGCCATGAGTGTTTAACACGAAAATAGAAAGTGGATTGAGCAGCCGTATGAACGCAAATGATAAGAAATGCATCCTGGTCATTGAGGATGACGTCCACATCACCGAAGGATTGAAACTGAACTTGTCGCTGCAGGGATACAGGGTCGTCAGCGCCGGTGATGGACCCTCCGGACTGCAAAAGTGGAAGGAAGTCAGACCGGATCTGATCGTGCTCGACATTATGTTGCCGGTCATCGATGGGCTGTCCGTTTTGCGGGCCATCCGTCTGGAGGACGAACGCCTGCCGATCCTGATTCTGTCAGCCAAAGCCGCTTCGGACGACATTATCAAGGGTCTCTCCTGGGGTGTTGACGACTACCTGACCAAGCCGTTCAACCTGGAAGAGTTCCTGTTGCGGGTGGATCGACTCATCAAGCGCGCCGCCTGGAACCGAGGAAATGCGCAACCCGGCGCGACGACCGATACCGTCTACCGATTCGGAGGGAACACGATCGATTTTGAGACCAGCACCGCCACCTGCCGGCAGGGCAGCATCATTCTGACCGAGCAGGAGACCAAACTTCTCAAACTGTTTATCGCAAATCGCGGAAAACCCCTGTCACGCGCCATCCTCCTCGAGGTCGGATGGGGGTATACCCGCAACATCACGAGTCGAACGGTCGACAATTTCATCGTGCGCCTGCGACGGTATTTCGAGGAAAACCCCCGTGAACCACGGTATTTCAAAAGTTTGCGCTCGGTCGGGTACGTATTCCATCCCGACCCGCCCCGTTAACAGAAGGGAGAGGCAGGCCCGACCGTGAGGCCGACAACCGGATGACCCATTTTATAATTTCTCCCAACCGCAATTTATTTAAGGGCTCCAATATCCTATCAACCCGATTTCCCGTTGACGTTCCGACAGTTTTTCAGCACAAACCTTTTTGTAAAACATTTGTAAAACATCCCATCCGCCTTGTCATTCTCACCGCTTCCTTTTAACATATAACTTTCGGTTTAAAATCACCGGTCGGCTTCGATTACATCCGGGCCATTTTAAACCGGTGCAATCGAAACAAAAACTTAAACCAAGGCAAACCACATGAAACTAAATGAGTTGAGGATCGGAAACCTCATCAGTCGGCTTCCCATAGTCCAGGGTGGCATGGGCGTCGGTATATCGATGGCGGGTCTGGCTTCCGCGGTCGCTAATGAGGGCGGCATCGGTGTCATCTCTGCCGCCGTTCCGGGTATTCACGAGCCTGATTTTGCGACAAACAGCGCCCAGGCCAACATCAGGGCCTTGAGGAACGAAATCAGGAAAGCGCGTAAAATGACCGACGGCGTCCTTGGCGTCAATGTGATGGTTGCGCTGACCGATTTCAACGCAATGGTGCGGACATCCATCGAAGAAGGCATCGACATCATCTTTTCAGGTGCCGGACTGCCTCTGGACCTGCCGGGTTACCTCGTTGAAAAAGCCAAAACGAAACTGGTGCCGATCGTGTCGTCGGCACGGGCGGCGAAAATCATCTGCCAGAAATGGCTGTCCCGCTTCAACTATCTGCCGGATGCGATGGTGGTGGAAGGCCCCAAGGCCGGCGGGCATATCGGTTTCAAGACCGAACAGATCGACGACCCGGATTTCACCCTCGACCATTTGGTCACGGAGGTCATCGACGCGCTCAAACCCTTTGAATCCGAACACAAAAAGATACCGGTCATCGCAGCCGGCGGCGTGTACAGTGGCGAGGACATTCACTATTTTCTCAAGTTAGGGGCCGCCGGCGTCCAGATGGGGACCCGTTTTGTGGCCACGCATGAATGCGATGCCGACGATGCTTTCAAACAGGCCTACGTCGACTCCAAAGAGGAGGATATGGTGGTCATTAAAAGTCCGGTCGGATTGCCGGGCAGGGTCATCCGCAATGACTTTACCGAGGCCGTGAACCAGGGTAAAAAGAAACCCTTCAAATGCCCTTTTCATTGCATCAAGACCTGCGATTCAAGCAAGAGTCCTTTCTGTATCGCCCTGGCGCTGGGCAATGCCCGCAAAGGCAAACTCAAGCATGGTTTTGCCTTTGCCGGAAAAAACGCCTACCGGGTCGAAAAGGTCGTGTCGGTAAAGGAACTGATGGCCACCCTGATAGAAGAGTTCAACCGGCTGGCGATGGAAAGTGACGTGCAGGAGGAGGGAGTATACAGGCGTTGCAATACAGACATCGGACCGGGAATCCGTGTAGCGCAAAAATGTGAAGATTCTGCTTGGCTTTTTTAATAAAAAGATTATTATGGAACCAATCAATAAAGGTCTGTCCTTAATTGGCAGGCCGGTTTCGCACTGAAGGTAAGATCCATTTGTCACAGTGGCACCTGCAGTTGGGGACCATGGGAAATTTTAAAGAAAGGAGGTTGTCACTATGGCGAGTGGAACTGTGAAGTGGTTCAACGAAAAAAAAGGGTATGGTTTTATTGAATCCGAAGACGGAACGGATGTGTTCGTTCATCATTCGGGTATCAATGCCACCGGTTTTAAGACGCTTCATGAAGGCGACCGTGTAACCTTTGACATTGAAAAGGGTCAAAAGGGTCCGGCGGCCGTCAATGTCACCGTGGTTTAGCTGACCGTTTTCCGGTTTGGAAAGGGCACTCTCGTGCAGAACGAGGCGTGCCCTTTTTATTTAGCACGAAAATAGAATGAGAACCGTAAATAGAAATTTTAAATTTGAAACTTGGAACTTGAAACCCGCAACCAGGATGGCGCCCTGACAACCTAAAAACACCCATCAGTCTCCGCTTGAGGGGTCCTGCAGCCTGTCGCGGCACCTTGCAGCCGAGTCACGATCGCCTAAAGCCTGATAGCAATCCAAAATAAGCCGCAACACCTGCCGGTCGTTCTGAAAAGGAAGCAGCCGGGTAAGAGCGGTGTCGAATTGCCTTAAATTCAGGAGACTGATGCCCAGAGAGATGTTGAGATGGTCGTGGTCGGGAAAATGCCGAACGGCCTCCTGGAGGATGTCACGCGCGGCATCGTGCCGGCCGGCCTTCTGAAGCAGGATACCCAGACCCAGGAACGCCCGCGGATCCGGATGATAGTTCAGTGCTTTGCGGTACAGGAACTCGGCCAGCTCCGGCTTGTTCGGGATGGCGTCGACGGCGGCGTAATCTCCCTGGTCAAAAGTCATGGCCAGGCGGGAGAGAAAATCGGCATGCAGCGGGTAGAGATCTTTCCGCTCCACCAGATCGAGGGACCGCACGAAATCCGGTAAATTTTCGTGGAAAGCGGCCCGCAGCATGCGGCCGAAGGACAATACCTGGTCCCGATTCAGATTCGGATCGGTTTCGAAGTAGAGGATGTCTTCGATGCGCTCGAGCCAGATGTCGTCGGTTACGCCGAAGAGCCGTCGATAAACGTCGTAAAGGGCAGTTCCAGGAAAAAGGTCGAGAATGTAGAAGACGGCCCCAAGCGGTTTGACACGGCGCATCAGCTCGATCGACTCCTGAATCGTCTCACGGCTCTCGCCCGGGCAGCCATAGATGAAGTAGGCCCGGGACAAAATGCCGTAATGGGTGGTCAAGGAAAAGGCCCGCTCGATTTGAGCGGTGGTGAAGCTTTTGTTCAGGAGACGCCGGATCTTCTCCGACCCGCTTTCCACGCCAAAGCTGATCTGGATGCAGCCGGCTTTGCGCATCCAGTAGAGGATCTCC
>JAQAZR010000414.1:0-5387 GCA_032127235.1 Deltaproteobacteria bacterium | reverse complement strand
CGCGGTTGGCGTCAAATTTGGAGACGATGTTGCGCCAGTAGGTCGGCAGGTCGGGGGCGCCGGGAAAAATTCCGGCCATTCCAACCACGGCAATCGGGGATTGTTTCATCATGCTGTTGTTACGGCGACTGTCGGTTGTCGAATGAAGAGGCGGAATGAGAGGGGGGCGGGCGGCGGTTGTCGCCGGGAAAAACCCCTGTAGCAAGAGGACCCGGAAAAACATCGAACGGCCCGCACCGTTTTACCGCTGCCTGCAGGCGCCGTGAGTTTGTGGGCCATCCAGTCACGGAATTTAATATCGACACATTCATAAACAGTCTAAATAAACACAAAACAGGCCGACGGTCAACATTCAAAAATAATGACAAGCGGCGGTCCAGAGACCCGCACTGGTCTTCCGGGCTTCACGACGGAACTCGGTTCGGTAGCGCCAGATATAAGGAGCGTAAATAGGAAATCCGCGCCGCGCGTTCGGATCCGGCTTGCCTAAAATAACCGGGAATGATAAATTAAGGTATTTATGGATAAAAAAAAGTGGTTTCTATACAGTATTTACGCGGTTGCCTTAGCGACTTTTTTTGTTTATTACCTGTTTCCGACCGAACGGCTAAAGACGTTTATCGTCATGCAGGTCAGTCGAATCAATCCGGCGTTGCGTGTAACTGTCGCAAAGGCCGGCCTGATGTTACCACCCGGCGTGCGTCTTGAGCGGGTTCAAGTGGATCATGACAACGACCCCCTGATGTTCGCCGACGATCTGGCGATCTTGCCGCATCTGAAGACACTTTTGAGCGACAGGAAACGGTATTCCTTCAGGATGAAGACCTACGAAGGGGAGGTCACCGGAACGGCTGAAATCGATGGCACCAGGCAGGTGACGATCGATGCCGTGGTCGCCGGTCTGAAACTGAGCGGACTCCCATTTTTAAAGGGCCTGTCCGCCAATCATATCGAGGGCATCCTGGACGGCAAGTTTGCCTACGTCGCCGCCAGCGGCAAACCGGAGGCCTTGAACATAAACCTGGATATCAATAACATGGCCGTCACGTTGGGGACCCCTTTTTTCACTCTTGATCAAGTTAGTTTCGACAAAGTCCATGCCGAAGCTGTTCTTCGGAATCAACACCTGGAAATTACGCGAGTGGCGCTGACCGGCGAACAGGTCGAAGGCAATCTTGCGGGATCGGTCGCATTGAACACGGACCTCATGCAAAGCGTCGTGAATTTGAACGGAACCGTCATGCCGCAGAAGCGGTTTCTCGAAAATTCCGGAGTTCAGGTTTCCGGCTCCATTTTGGCCGGGCTGAAGGCCGGTGGGGGAATTCCGATCCGGATCAGCGGTCCACTCGGTGACCTTCAGTTGGTCACGAGATAGGTGCTTTTAGCTGGAGCGCGGAGATAAAAAAATTCTTGGAAACGATAAGAGGTCGTCCCGTCTCACACACTCAAATCGGTCAATGACATGTACAAACATCTTTTTACACTGCTGAACCTGATATTTATCGGGGTGATCGTTTACTTTGGCGTGAACACATTTTTCATGATGACATCCGCGCATTTGTTTCAAGTGCCGCAGACCGTTGAATCACGAGCGGCGCCCGCGCAACCCGAAAAGGAAAACCAGCATCCGTTGGCCAATTACAACCCGATCGTCGAGCGCAACCTTTTTGACACCAAGGCGACGGTCGAGGCGGCCTCCAAGAGTGTCGACATCGGTGAATTAGAACAGACGAGCCTTAAGCTCAAGCTGTGGGGAACGGTTACGGGACCACCCGAAGAAGCGTATGCCGTCATTGAAGAAGGCGGGAAAAGGGAGCAGAACCTCTTTCGGATCGGAGATACGATTCAAGATGCCACGGTCAAGATGATTCTGAGAGAAAAAATCATCCTGCATGTTGAAGGCAAAGATGAGGTTCTGGAGATCGAAAAGGCCGCCGGACCCGGATCGACCGGAGGAAAAGCCATCGCCGGCCGTCCCGTGCCGGGGCAGGGTGTCGGTGAGCCGCCGGTTCGGACGCAGAAAATCACGTTGCGGCGCAATCAGATCGACAGTGCAGTTCAGGATGTCGCGCAGTTGATGAACCAGGTCAATATCCGGCCCCATTTCAATCAGGGCCAACCGGACGGAATGATGTTTTCCCGGATTCGGCCCAATTCCATCTTTATGCGCATGGGGCTGCGAAACGGGGATATCATTACCGGCGTCAACGGACGTGCCATCTCTACGGTAGACGATGCGCTGGGTTTCTACGAAGGCTTGAAGTCGGCCGAAAACGTTACCGTGGACATCAAACGCGGCGGCCGGCCACGCACCATAGACTACACCATAAAATAAACCCATGGATCCGAGATCCGCACGGCGGCGCCGGCTTGGTGTCAATTTCCCATACCCGCTTGGATATTTTGATTCCTCGATGCCATGCCATCGATCCCATCGACTCGTCGGTATGCATATTCTCAAGCCAATGAAATGGTCGACTTATTTACTACTGCTCTGCCTGCTCTTGACGCCGTCGGTGGTTCTACCGGTGTTAGCAGCCGATGATAGCCCTGGTGCACCTGCATCGGAGAGGTTGGTCACACTTAACTTAAACGATGTAGACATCAATGTTTTTATCCAGTTCGTCAGTGAGTTGACCGGTAAAAATTTTATTGTCGACCCGAGGGTTCGCGGGAATGTCACGGTGATTGCACCGACCCGAATTCCGGTCTCGGACATGTACCGGATCTTTGAATCGGTTCTGCAGATCCACGGCTTCAGTGCGGTTGCAGCCGGTCCGGCGGTCAAGATTGTGCCCACGGCCGAAGCCCGAACCATGAATATCGACACCGGACCGGTGCCGGAGCAAAAGACATCGGGCGACGAGCTGGTGACCCGGATTATTCCGCTGACCTATGCCGACGCCGATGAATTGAAACGCCTCTTGACCCCGCTGGTTTCTCGGAATGCCGTCATCGGCGCCGTAGCGGACGCCAATCAACTGATCGTTACCGATACCGCCGGCTCCATCCGGCGGCTGATGAAAATAATACGCGAAGTCGATGTTGCCGACAACAGGCGTGAATTGGCTGTTTTTCCGCTGGAGTATGCAAATGGCAGCAAACTGGCCGATTTGCTGCCCACCCTGTTTCCGTCGCTGTCGCCGTCGAAAAAGGGCCGATCGACAAATACGGCCACCTTTGTCGCCGACGAGAGAACCAACAGTCTCGTTGTCATCGCCCCCAAGGTCGAGATTGCCCAAATCAAAGACCTCATTTACCAGTTGGACCAGAAAACTCTGCGCGAAAAGGGCAAAATCCGGGTTTACTACCTCAAAAACGCCAAAGCCGAAGAACTGGTCAAGGTCCTGCAGGAACTGCCCGCCGACGGCAAGGCCGCCCAACCGGTCAAGGGCGCCCGTCCGATTCTTGCGACCACAGCCGGGATTTACGCCGATGCCGCTACCAACAGTTTGATCCTTTCCGCCGAGAGCGACGAAGATCTTAAAACGCTGGAAAAAGTTATCGCCCAGCTCGATGGTCCGCGCGCGATGGTGTATGTCGAAGTTCTGATCATGGAAGTTAACGCTCAAGACGATCTACGCATTGGCGTCGAATGGACGGCGGTCGGCAAAACCCAGATCGACGGCAAGGAGGCTGCCATCGGTGGCGGTTTTGTTCAAGCGCCTCAGGATTCCGCCCTGCCGGGTTTTGTGAACGGCACCTTTCCAAACGGTTTCGCCGTCGGGGTTTTCACCGAGGCCATCGACATCGCCGGGGTTGAATTCAACAACTTGACGGCGCTGATCCAAGCCGTCAAAGAAGAAAGAGACGTCACCATCCTTTCCACCCCGCAGATTCTGATAACCGACCAGGAGGAAGCCAAGATCAACGTCGGCAAAAATATCCCTTTTCAGACCCGCACGTCCTCCTCATTTGATGAGAACTTCAATACGTATGAGTACCGGGACGTCGGAACGATTTTAAAGGTGACGCCACAGATCAGCGACAACGAGACGGTGCGCTTGAACATCGGGCTGGAGGTGTCGCTGCTGGAGTCGACCACGGACTTCAAACCGACCACCCTCAAGCGGACCATCGATACCAGTGTACTCGTCAAAGACAGTGGAACGGTTGTCATCGGTGGACTGATCGAAAACAGCCCCGCGCGCTCGGAAAACAAGGTGCCGCTGCTGGGGGATATTCCGCTTTTAGGCTGGCTCTTCAAGTATCAAACTCAGTCGCGGCAGAAAACCAACCTGCTGGTGTTCCTGACGCCGCGCGTGCTCAAGAAATCGTCTGATGCCGCAAGCCTCGACCAAGAAAAAGAGGCTCGGTTCGACCCACTGCAAAAAAGTGAGATTCAAACTCAAAAGACACCCCCCGGGCAATGAGTTCCTATAACCAAGAACAATACGACGCCTTGGACATGGTCCGGCGATATGTGGCCGGGCTCGGCAAAGCTGAAAAAGCCGGGCTGGTGGCCTCACTCGACAATTACCTCCGGTTCCGGCAGTCGGTCGACGATTTTTTGCAGACTCACTTCGGATCTGTTTGCAATCAGGCCTGCTATCAGAGCCGGTTGAGTGCCTGCTGCAGCCGTGAAGGCATCGTCACGTTTTTCGCCGATGGGGTGATCAACGTGTTGTTGGCCACGCCGCAGGAAATCGACCGCCTGGCAGAAGCGCTGCAAAACGGCGGCAACGGTATGAAGTGCGTCTATCTCGGGCGTAACGGCTGCCTGTGGCGTCTCAAACCGATCGTGTGTGCCTTGTTCCTGTGTGATCGGGCCGAAGAAGAGGTGTTTCAGGATCGACCCGCCCTGCGTCAGCAATGGGAAGCGTATCGCGAACAAAAAAAACGCTTCACGTGGCCCGACCGCCCGGTCCTCTTTGAGGACCTTGAAGCCATTTTCATCGCGGCCGGGTATACTTCTCCGCTCATGTACCTGCACAATTCGCCGGGACTGATCAGGGTGAAGCAACAGGCAAGAAGAGAAAACAAGAAAGTATATAAATAAACAAATACTTTTTTTTTGTACATCCTGCAACACCATAAAGGAGATCCAAAACCCCTCTTCAATATTGTGACTCCTGCCGGCAATATTATCGCCTTTTGGCAACATTCCAACGCGTTCAGGGTTGCCAACTTCATCTCAACCAGGCACCTGAATTCCAGGTGCCTGGCAGTGCGAAGGGCCGCAGCACCGGGTGCAGGTGCCGTCTTTTTACTTGGGACGCTATCCGGTGCTAACGCACAGTACGCCCTGTATTTGAGAGCAAAGCCGAAGTCGTCGGAGCCGAAATTCTGGGCCGATCGGCTAGTCAACCAGCCCCGGCAGCCGTTGGTGGGCGTGAGCAGGGAGGAGGCCCGGCAGTATGCGGACTGGGCCGGACTGTGCCTGCCCA
>JAQAZR010000413.1:0-6722 GCA_032127235.1 Deltaproteobacteria bacterium | reverse complement strand
CCGAAAAACGCTTTTCAATTCGCCCCGACAGATACCAACCGTATAATGTCACGGCAGTTGAAACCAGAACCAGCAGAATCAATAACCATTTGAGCGATTTCTTCAGCATACATTTTTCTAAATTAGTGAAATGAGCTGTCTGGGGGGGGACTGGATCAGGACAGAATCAGATTTTCGCCTTCCGGGAAGTGATTTTCAGCGCCCTCTTCCGCTCGACTTAATTCACGAAAAAATAAGTTCGCAATTTTGGGAGTTGAGGCGCCCGACCGGTAAGGCGCGAAAACGCAGGAATATCCGGATATTCCGAGTTTTCGCAACGTGGCCGGACGGGATGCATCGGCGCCCAAAATGTGACGTTATTTTTGAGTGAGCCCTTAACAAAAGCCGGGGCCGTTTATCTCGTTAAAAGTCCCCAGCCAGCGCCTCCAGAGCGTGACGCCGATAGTCGTTAAAATGTTCATAAGCGCAGATGCGGTCGTAATCATGCATTATGTCCCGCATGGTGCGGCTGCCCAGGCGGTTCGCAAGGATCTGCCTCACCTTTATGAGTGTCTCGAGATCGATTGCTTGTTTGACAAAGTCGAAGACTCCCTGCGACAGCATAAAACCAGTCTTGTGCCGCAACAGCAGCGTCCGGTAAGCAGTGGCGGTTCTGTTATACAACATCTTTGTATTGAAGGCCATCCGTCGTTTTCGGATATCCGTCAGGGCATTTCTTTCGTACAACCGCCCCCTACCCGTATCGAAAACCACCGTGTTCATCGTAAAATCAAGCGCACTCAGCAAATTATCGAGATGAGGTTTCAGGCCGTACTTTTTGATAATCGTAAAATCCCTTAGCAGGCAGATGTCAACGCTGTAAATCGACCCCGCCGGTTTCCAGCGAACCCCCCCGAGATCGGTTCTGAAGCAACGTCCCGCCGGCAAGAGTTCCGCCAAGAGTGTGTCGCCGGCCACATTGTCGACGAAAAGATCGATGTCTTCTATGGACGGTCTGTAACCGTGGATGGATTCGATAATCAGGTTGCGAATTGCGCCGCCGACTAGGTATAGGCCGGCTCCTTCCGGAAGCGCAGCCTTTAAATATGTCAACGCCGTTCGAACGGGAACCTGAAAGATGAAATTTCCGATTATGGCTTCTATGGTACTGACGTCCGTCACGCTGAGCTTTCTCACCGGTAGTCGCCGGTTTCGGACAACCGCCGCCGGCTGCTTTTAACGGAAGGTTTTTTCAGTCATACTACCGTGCCGGGAGCCCAATTGACAAACAAAAAGTGGCCGAAATCAAAGGTCCAACAAAGGTCTTCGCAATTACAGAAAATAACAGTTTCAATCGACCTGCGGATAAGAGGGCTTAACGCGGTGCGGATTTCAGGAAAGGTTTGAATATGCCGGTGTTTTTAAGAATTAAGCGCTGGCCATTATTGTGGAGGATTCACGGATCCGGCTCTTCACAATCGAATGTCGTATCCGGTTCTTCGCTGCTCTCGTCGAAATCACCCCAGGGGATTGATTTTTTGAACTCTTTTTCGATCATGTCTTCCCAATTGTAGCCGGGTCGGTACTCTTCATGCATAATGCCGTGTCTTTCTATTCATTAAATCTGCCGCTCCGATGTCGAGGCGTAAAGCTTAAATACATAACTCCCCGGGTGACGCACCGCAGGGAGTTATGAGAGGATATAAAGGATGTTTCAGCAGCCCGGTTCGAATTGCGCTTCCGTTATTAACGTTAACGATCTGACAATTACTTCAGGCTTAGGGTTCGTCTCAGTTTCAGAGGGTTGAAAGTTTTGTTCAGGTTACCGTTCCAACTCGTTCCGTTTTGGGATTAAATGGTTAGTTTCAAAATCAACTCATTTCTCAAGATCGGCTCTGAAACATCCTTTATACGCTTGGTTGAGGTGCCATCCGAATAAACTATCCTGAAGACCACCTATTACTCTTCGTTTTTTGGTACTTCCGGTCAACTTTCAGCATTAACGGGCGTTCGAGAAGGAGTGTTCCTAAAATTCAGGTTCCGAAGCGGACGAAGTGTCTTGGAGATCCGCTGGCCGGAGTACCGGTACCTTTAGATACAATTTATATGCCAACAGTTCAATTTTATATTTTAGTGAAATTTTTAATAGTTACCATCACATAACTGTCCAGCCGACGAGCTTGAATGACAAAATTAAGCCAAATAATTGACAAAAAGTGTCCTTCGGAAGATGAAATCAATGGGTGCATCATGGAACCTGGAAGGGAACTATTTTGCGATCACAATCAGGACAGAATTCTGAACACGCTGGGCAATACTTTCCAAATCTCCGGGATCACTCGGCAGGGAATTTATATCGGTGCCGTGGGCCGGCAGGTGCGGAAAAAGTTCCTTCAGGCATTCGATCTTGATCGCGCAACTGATGTTCGGCAGTTGTGATATCGTGCCGCTGGCATCGTCGCGGATACCGACCATTGACGCGACGATGCCCACGACCTCGCCATTCAGGTTAAAAATGGGTCCGCCGCTGTTACCGGGCTGAATCGGAACCGTCGTCTGGTAGCTGCAGGGATCGTCCCGCAAACCTTGCAAGCCGCTGATGACACCGTTGGAAAGCTTCGGCGTTTTGCCCATCACATCGATTCGCGGAAAACCGATGGTGAAGACGCTGCTACCGAGACGGGTTTGAGCCTCGGCGAGGGGCAGCGCTGCAGGCAGTTTCTGAGGCTCGTCGACCTGAAGGAATACAAGGTCGTTGACGTCATCGCGCAGCACCGGCCAAGCGGCGAACTTGGCTCCGGTCTGATCCAGCAGCGCTATTTTCCGACTTCCGGCCACAACGTGGCTGTTGGTGACGACAAATCCGGAGGCCAGCGGCCAGGCTGTTCCAAGGGACGCACCCTGAAAGAATGCGTCGGACACCGTGTTGTCGTTTAGAGACGCCCTCATTGCCGTAACAGACCGAGCGTCAAGCAAATGTTGGGATTCGTGCGGCGGTCTTGCGGCCATTGCATCGGAGACGGCGCTTCGGATTGAATCGCACTGTTCGATTCTAAAAATGGGAGTCCGGTTAAAGTGGTCCTGAAGTTCCTCTTGTGCTTGAACGCCGACACCGAAAAACAATGCCACGATCAGATACGATGCAACCAAACCGATACGATTCGCCATATAAATGGCTCCTTTGAGGAAAGATCCGGGATCAGAATGGATAGCGATCATGCAAGAGATATGCCTCGGTTAGTGAGGCGCTGATTTTGAGCGGGAGAGGGTAAAAACTAAATCGAGCCGGAACCGGCGACCGTCAGTCAGATGAAGCCCCAAAGGGCTCACCGCTTTGACGGCGACAATTGGGGGACAACTCTGTGTTACCGCTGCGACAGCTGATTCCATTGTGCGAGTTGCAAGACCTGTGGCAGCCAGTCAAGAGATTGACGGCTGTAGAAGCCTGTCTCGGAAAGCGCACGAAAACAAAAAAACCCCGCCGATCCAATATCAGCGGGGCTTTTTTCTCTCAGATTCAGTAGCTTAAGTTACATAGCGGCTCAGCGCAACCGAATACCGAGTTTTTCCACGGTTTCGTAAGTCATCGCGCCGACGCGCAGGCCATTTTTCTGCTGGTAGGCCTGAATGGCCGCTTGGGTTTGCGGCCCCACCGACCCATCGGCCGGGCCCGGATCAAACCCGGCCTTGGCCAACGCCTCCTGCACAAGCAGGACAAAGTCCGGCGTGGTGTTTGTCTCGCAGAGGATTCGCGCCCATTCAAAACGCCCCTCACCGACCTTCTCGGTACGGGTTACGGTCTGGTATTCCTCCGGGATGGGGATGCGTTTCTCCTGCGGAGGGGTTACCATTTTTCTAACCTTAACGGTCTTGTATACTGCCGGAATCTCGATCTTTTTGACCGTCGGCGGCGACACCAGCGCCTTTTGCTTCACCGTACCGTATTCCGCCGGTATGTCCACCTTTACGGTCTTGGCCGCTTCGAGGACCACCTGTTTCTTGATGGTTTTGTAGGTTGCCGGAATCTCTACCAGGCAGAGGATTTCGTCGGTGGCATGATCGATTTTCTCGATCGGACCGCGGCCTCTTTTCCACTTCGTTTCGGCCGGCGTGACGAGGACTTTCTCCTCTTTCCACTCATACTTTGCCGGAATGGTTTCCATGCGGCTCGAAGCCTCTTTGATCACAATTTTCTCCTCGGCCCATTTGTACTCGGCCGGAACGACTTCCCAGCGTTCGGAAGCCGGTTCGACAAGCACCTTCTCTTCAACCACCTCGTATTGGGCAGGAATGATTTCGATTTGCTCAGACGCTTCCTTCAGCAATGTCTTTTCAGTGACGGTTCGATACTGCGGAGGAACAAACACTTTCGCATAACATTCCCCTGGTAACGCATTTTGAGGAATCCAGGACAAGTTCTCGTTTTCGGTCATCTTCGCGTTTTGGGCGGCAGCGGGAATGACCCACGATCCGGCCAAAAACAACCCAGCCACAACGACAGCAATCGTAAAAAAAATCCGTCTCGATGACATGGTTCTGATCTCCTTTCTCTCCTTTATTGATTTAGTTAAGACTTGCAAGTTGCAATTGGTTTTGCTGAAAGATTGGATTCAAAAAGGTGTGAGGTTATCCTTAAATAACTCCGTTGGCCCTATTTAAGATCATCCGCAGGCGTGTGTCAAGATTTTCTGAAGAAATAACAGCCGGAAAAGCGTTGTCGCTGCTCTCAGCCGTTGCTTTGCAAGGAATTAGGCCATTTCTGTCTCTGTTGAACCCGGCTCGATGACCTACTCGATCTTCAACTTCTTTGCGTAAGCGGCCGCTTCCAGTCCGGCCACGCAGCCTTCGCCGACGGCTTTGGCCATCTGCCAGGGTGGGCCGCAGATGTCGCCGGCGGCAAACACCCCCGATACACTGGTTCGCTGCTTCTTGTCGGTTTGAATGTACTTGGCTTCATCGTCCAGCCGGATGCCCAGGACGGTCGCCAACCCCATGACCCCTTTGGCACCCAGCTCGATGAAGACACCGTTGGCGGGTATTCGGGTCCCGTCTTTCAAGACCACGCCGGTCACCTCCTTCTCTCCATCGATCGCAGCCACCGCCGCCCCGTGGTGAAGGATCACGCGGCTCCGCTCCAGCTCCTGCCGCAAGGCATCCACCACCTGCAGTTTATGACAGATCAAATGAACCTTTGCGTCGTAATCCAGAAGCGTTAGAGCGCCGCCTGCGGCAGCGCTCTCATCGCCGATCACCGCCACCTCCTGCCCACGGAAAAAGTTGGCATCGCACTCCACGCAGTAACTGACCCCCTTACCCAGCAGCTCCTTTTCGCCGGCGACGCCGAGTTTATTGCGTGTGGATCCGGTAGCAATGATCAGACTTTTGCACCGGATCTTGCGCCCACTTTCAGTTGCAATGTCAAACAACTGACCGTTGGCTGCCACCTTCATGGCATCTTCGTCGACAATTTCCGCGCCAAAACGGGAAGCCTGTTCGCGACCGGTTCGCAACAAGTCTTCCCCGGCCACGTTGAAAAGACAGCAGAAGTTTTCGACATGGGCGTGAAACAAACTGCTCTTGGCCTGTTTCCCGAACACCAGAACGGAAACCTTACGCCGGGCGGCGTGTATGGCAGCCTGCAGTCCCGCCGGACCTGCACCGAGAATAACCACATCGTAAAGCGAATTTTTCTGCATATCTCCTCCATATCAATTGAAAATTAAAGATAATACACGTTTTTAATAGATTCGTGCACCTCTGCTTCAGTGTTGATAACCTGTCAAAAAACGCCCATCTCATTAATAGTGTTGGATAAAATTGATTTTCGTAATATCAATTCTTTTCAGTTACTTACGGTATTTGACTCAAATTTTACAGCAATTTCAGTGATCTGCATTTTGTTCACAACTCAATTTATCGGAAGTCGTTTTTCCCAAAAAGTGCCGTTTGACAATAATGGTCGTTTCAGTAAGATAACGACGATTTGTTTATGTCAGGGTTGAACAACATTATTGCCGGAGGCAAAAAAATGAGCAGCGTTCTGGTTATCGACGATGAAGAGGGTATTACGGAGGTAATCCAGGAAGCTCTCAGCCTGCACGGCTATGATGTTCAAACCGCTTGCGACGGAAACGAAGGCATCCAGAAATTCAAAGACCAACTCTTTGATGTCGTTATCACCGATATCATGATGCCGAACGCCGATGGCAACAGTGTTGTGCGTTATATCCGTGCCTCGAGCAGAAGAACGACGCCGATCATTGGCATGTCCGGAACCCCCCTGCTATTGAACGACTCAGATTTCGACCAGGTACTCTTCAAGCCCTTCCCTCTGCAGAGCCTGATCAAAGCTGTCAGAACCTTTCCCCCTGTCGCCGACTTCGAAAGGATCAGGTTGAAGGCCTGCGCCTGAGAATAAAGGATTGCGACCCCCACAAGGGCTCACCCAAGGATAACATCATACTTTGAACACCGATCCGCTATTGAATTAGGTTATTTCGTCATTATCGTAGTACTTATGGTTTATACCACGTAGCGCCGATTGTCACGTATAGGGGTTTGGTGACCGGTCGCTGCTGAAATTTACTCACCGCGCCGCCCGGGTTCAAGGTTTGGCACCTGATGGAGCGGCTGCATGTGATAACGAAAGGAGATGATCATTATGGCGCAAGACAAGTTCAGAGTGACGCCGGATGTCTGCACGTATATGAGCGAAGATGAACACACACTGAATATCCAGGTTT
>JAQAZR010000412.1:0-4545 GCA_032127235.1 Deltaproteobacteria bacterium | reverse complement strand
CCAAACCCACTTGTTCTGCAAGGGCGGCAGCATACCTCTTTCAATCAGCCGCCCTTGCTCTTTAAAATAAAAAAAGGCTTCCATTCGGAGGCCTATTTATTCTAATAAACCATTTCTACTTTTTAATCGATTGTAAAAATTCCTCCCGGGTTTAGATACATTTAATCCGCCTATTTACAATCCGCATCTGGAGGATTGCCGCAGATAAGCAAGTTGAGCGAAGCGAAATCCCGCTCTGCGGGGGAAGATGTCTTTGCCCTATGCGCCTATGCAGTAAGAAATCTGTCTATTTATTTGACACTGAGTTAATGAGCCTGTGATTCTGTAATCTTGTTTGAAATATTGATCAAAAGATAATAAGGTATCGATTATATATTTCTTAAAAATATAAGTCGTTTAACAAAATCAAAAGGAAAAAAGAAAAATGGTTCGGGCCCGCTGTGGATTCGCCCGAAAGCGCGGGCTCGGCGATCCGCTCGAATCGTACCTGGACCCATCAACCCGAAATGACAGGAGACTGCCGTGAACCGATCCATAGGGAAAGAGAGAAAAACCATCGCTTTGACCGTCAATGGAGTCTCCCATGAGCTGGAGGTGGGGAATCGGCCCTTCCAGGTCGCGCCTTCGCATACCCTGGCGCATACCCTCAGAGAAACCCTCAATCTGACCGGGACCAAGGTCGGGTGCGATCAGGGTGCCTGTGGTTCCTGCACGGTCATCATGGACGGAACGCCGATACTGTCCTGCATGACCCTGACCGTAGAATGCCACGGGCGGGAGATCACCACCATAGAGGGTCTGGCCGACAAACGGTCCGGAAAGCTCGACCCCCTCCAGCAGGCCTTTGTGGACCACACCGCCTTCCAATGCGGATTTTGCACACCGGGGATGATCATGGCCTCGAAATCGCTGCTCGATCGAAACCCTTCGGCGGACCGGCATACGGTCAAAGAAGCCCTTTCGGGGCACTACTGCCGATGCATCAGTCACTACCAGGTCGTGGATGCCGTGATGGCGGCGGCCAAAAAGGAGGTATGAGGCTTATGCCGAAAAATTACCGATTCCTGGGCAAGGCGACACCGCGAAAAGACGCCCTGGAGATTGTCACCGGAAAGGCGAAATATATCGACGATATCCGGCCTGCGGCCATGCTGCACGGCAAGGTGCTGAGAAGCCCTTATCCCCATGCCGAGATCCGGCACATCGACACGGCCAGAGCCGAAGCGCTCGCCGGTGTCAAAGCGGTTTTGACCTATAAAAACGTGCCGCCGTGGCGAACCGGGATGCCCAAGCACATGCCGGTCCTGGATCGCAAGGTGCGTTATGTGGGAGATGCCGTGGCGCTGGTGGCGACCGAAACCCTGGAGGCCGCTGCCGGAGCACTGGATCTGATCGAGGTGGAATACGAAAAAATGGCCGCCGTCTACGACATGGAAGCGGCCCTCGAGCCCGGAGCGCCCCTTTTGCACGAGGCTTTCCCCAACAATCTCGTGAGCAAATTTCCCGCCTTCGGACCCAAAACCCTGACGAAGGTCGTCAGGGGGGACGTCGAAAAGGGGTTTGAAGACGCCGATTTCATCAGCGAGGGTACATTCGGGTACGAGAACGTTGCCAACCCGTTGCCGATCGAACCGCCCGGCGTTATCGCCCAGTGGGAGGACGACCAGCGGTTGACCGTCTGGTCAGGAACCCAGAGCGCGTCCTGGCACCGTTGGATCATGCAGTCCAAGATGGGTTTCCCGGACATCCGCGCCATCACCACCCAGTGCGGGGGGAGTTTCGGATCCAAAAACTATGCACCTCAGTGTCTCTTCTATGCGGCCGCCTTGGCCAGAGTGACCGGCATTGCAGTCAAAGTATACTACAGCAAGGATGAGCACTTCGGTGCCTTTGTCCTGCGGCTGGGTTCCCGGTTTCGCGGCAGGATCGGCATCAAGAAGGACGGCACTGTCACGGCGGTGGCGGGCAGCTGGATGGTGGACACCGGGTCCTATTCCGACATGACCCAATCCCAGATTGCCGTCGGCTGCGGTGAAGCCCAGCTGATGCTGAAGAGCGAAAACTGGGACCTTGCAACCAAGGTGATCTGCACCAACCGGTGTGCCTCCGGGGTGATTCGGGGGTTCGGCGGACAGGAACTCGAGTCGGCCCTGGCTCCAATTCTGGCCGATGTGATGGCCAAGGCAGATCTGGATCCGGTCCAATTCTTTAAGAAGAACTACGTCAAGCCCGGTGACAGATACGTCTGGCGCGAAGGCAACCACTGGACCTGCCGGGGCAAGGACTATTCCGAGGCCATGGAAGAAGGCGCCAGAGCCTTCGGGTGGAAAGACAAGTGGAAAGGGTGGCTTAAGCCGACAGCCGTTGACGGAGCGAAACGGATCGGTGTTGGCGTCGGGATTCACGGCAATGCCGACGTGGGCGAAGATGATTCCGAGGCCTATATCCGGCTGAATGCGGACGGCACCGCCACCATCCACGCCTCCGTGTCCGAGTCCGGCATGGGGCAGCGCAGCAATCTCTGCAAGATGGCCGCCGAAGTGCTCCAGCTTCCGCTCGAGCATGTCCACATGACGCCACCCGATACCCTGGTAAACCCTTTTGACTTTGGCCTTGTCGGCTCCAGGGGAACCTACGCCGTGGGCTCAGCCATCATTGGCGCAGCGGAAGACGCCCTGCAGAAACTTTTCGAGCTAACCGCCCCCAAACTCGGTGCGGATCCGAAAGAAATGGAAACCGCCGACGGCAGGATCTTCATCAGGGACAATCCGGACCGGGTCATCAGCTGGAGCAAGGCCATCGGCATCATGCACACGGTTACGGGTTTTGGAACCCACAAGGCGGACTACTCGGTACCCAATTTCATCATCCTGTTTGTGGAGGTGGAAGTGGACATTGGGACCGGGGCGCTGAAGGTCTGTAAAGTACTCACCGCCACCGACGTGGGGCAGATCATCGATCCGCCCAGCCTCGAAGGGCAGCTTTACGGCGCACTGGGTTCGGCCGGGCTGGATACGGCCGTTTTCGAGGAAACGATCATCGACCGAAACAGCGGCCATATGCTCAATATGAATATGACCGACTACAAATGGCGAACCTTCGCCGATCTCCCCGAATTTGAAAACGTGATCCTCGAAACCCCCTTTCCCACCCATCGGTTCAAGGCCATCGGCGTGGGTGAAGTGGCCACGTCACCAGGCCCCGGTGCGGTGCTGATGGCGGCCTCCAATGCTGTGGGCAAACACCTCCATCATTATCCCCTGACGCCCAATCGGATCCTTGAGGCCCTGGGCCGGGTAGAAAGGTAGGAGTGAATGAAACCGTTTAGACACTTCGACGCCGAGTCCGTGGACGAGGCCCTGGCGCTGCTGACCGAATACGGCGATAAGGCCCGCGTGACCGCCGGGGGGACCGACCTGCTCGGCGTTCTCAAATCCGAAATCCTTCCCGATCACCCGGAGGCGGTGATCAATCTGAAAACTATTTGCGGTTTGGACGGCATCGAGGCGGATGGGGGAGGGGTACGGATCGGCGCTCTGGCCAGGCTGGCCGCCATCGCCGATGCGCCGATCGTTAAAAAATACTTCCCGGCGCTGGCCCTGTCTGCCGCATCTGTTGGTTCCCCGGAACTTCGCAACATGGGTACCATCGGCGGCAACCTGTGCCAGGATACGCGCTGCTGGTACTACCGTTACCCGGACAAGATGGGGGGACGCGTGCCTTGCTATCGCAAGGGCCAAGGCCCCTGCCATGCCATTCGAGGTGACAACCGGTATCACGCCGTGCTCGGGGGCCGCAAATGTTACGCGGTCTGCCCGTCGGATCCGGCCATCGTGCTGGCCGCCCTGGAAGCCGGAGTGAAAACCGTGCGGCCGGCCGGGGAACGGACGATCCCCCTGGCGGACTTCTACGATACCATGGGGCCGGTTCTCGATCCGGACGAGATAGTCACCGAGATCCGGATTCCTGCGCCGGCCGCGAATGCCGTGCAGCGATTTTCGAAATTCAGGCTGCGCGAATCTATCGACTTTGCCGTGGTCAGTGTGGCCGTGGTGCTCGAGGTGGCGGAAGGGGTCTGCCGGGATGCCCGCATCGTGCTGGGCGCGGTCGCCCCCGTGCCCTACCGGGCGGTTGCCGCAGAGGATGTCGTCAGGGGCGGGCCGCTGGACGAACGCCAGGCCGGCCTGGCAGCGGAAGCTGCCCTCAGGGATGCCAGGCCCATGAGCGGGAACGCATACAAGATCGAGATCGCGAAAACGTTGGTCAGGCGCGCGCTGCGGCTGCGAGAGAATTTTTTTTGAAGTATTTCGATCGGTGATGCGGCAGCGAAAGGGCGGCGGGCGTGCCGGGTGCCGGCCCGCAAGCCGGCCTTGGGCGCCCGATTCGGAAAACCGGCTGCGACCCGATTCGGGAGCAGGCCAACGGGAGGTTGGAAAACGATGGTAGACCTGATCGACGGATTTACCCCCTATGCCGGAAAAGACGCTGAGAAGTACAATCGACTGCGATGGTGGCCGGGGATGACCTTCGGCGATATTATCGACC
>JAQAZR010000411.1:0-13627 GCA_032127235.1 Deltaproteobacteria bacterium | reverse complement strand
CGGGACATCATTAACCGGACCGTTTTTCAGCGCAAGGCGTTGTTGATCTGCCCCGGCGAATTTTCGTACCTGGGAAATTGGAGATGCCTATCCCTGATTGAGCTGCTGCGTGTGGCCGGGCTCAAACCCGGCGCCGGCAAGATAGAAGTCCACGGCCCGACCGATCTCTGGGAAAAGACCGAACGGTTTCAACTGGAAGAGGTGGCAGAGAATAAAATCATTTTGGCTCACGGGGTCAACGGGCAGCCGCTGCCCGAGCGCCATGGTTTTCCCCTGCGGCTCGTGGCCGAAGACCACTACGGTGACGAATGGGTCAAGTGCGTGGTCAAGATCATCGTGCAACCAGGATAAAAGAAGTCCGATGCGCTTCAAACCATCTAAATGTACGCGTTTACAGGGTGCCGCAGATGCAAGACGTCAGGCGCGCAGACGTACTTTTGTACTTCAAGTGCCCGACAACAAAGCAGATGCGGTGCCCTGTGACTGCTTACCGGGTTTATAGTTAAGGGTTGCAGGTGCCGGGTTCCGAGTTTCGAGTTTCAATTTTCAAGTTTCTATTTGAGGAAGGAAATGACCGTATGACTCCTGAGTACGTGACCGGCTTTTTTCTGGAAGCGATCAAGATCACGATTGTGCTGTCCGCGCCGATTCTGCTGGCCGGCCTGGTCGTGGGTATGCTGGTCAGCATCTTTCAGGCCGCCACCTCCATCAACGAGATGACCTTGACCTTCATCCCCAAGATGCTGGCGGTTGCGGTGGCGTTGCTGATCTTTTTCCCCTGGATGCTGCAGGTGATGATCGAGTATACTCAGAACTTGATGAACACCCTGCCGACCGTGATCCGCTGATATAGTCTTCAAGATAAAGATTTTGGCTGTGTTATCGGTCGTCGGCGTATTACAATACAGCCTTCTCCCTCTATCCTTGCCAAAATCTTTATCTTAAAGCCTATATGATAACATAAACCGGTACTTCCTACTTTGGTTCGGCAGCGATGACCACGCTCAGCATTCCCCTGGCCCAACTGCAGCTTTTTATTATCGTTCTTGCCCGTGTGGCGGCCATCATTGCCAGCATTCCGGTTTTCGGCGGCCGCAACATACCGGTTCTGCTGAAGGCCGGCCTGGTCCTGGCGATCAGCGTGCTCATCTTTCCGCAGCTCTCGCTCGAGCAGAATCCCTTTCTCAAGGACGGCATCTCCTTCAGCGTCGGGCTGGCCGGCGAAGTCATGCTGGGGGTGGCGATTGGGCTGATAGTCCAGATGATCTTTGCCGGGGTCCAACTGGCCGGCGAGCTGGCCGGCTACCAGATGGGGTTGGCCATCGCCAACGTGCTCGATCCGGATTCCAACGATCAGATTCCCCTGATCTCCCAGTTCTACCAGGTGTTTACGGTTCTGATTTTCGTGACCGTCAACGCGCATTATTTGTGCCTGGGGGCCTTGATGGATAGCTTCCGGCTCATTCCGCCATTTGGTTTTCACCTCGACAGCTCCCTGATCGAGCAATTGGTTCGGCTCGGCGGCGACGTCTTCACCATCGGTGTCAAGGTTGGCGCGCCTGTTATCGTCGTTCTTCTATTGACCAGCGTCTCATTCGGGTTGATTGCCCGCACCGTGCCGCAGATGAACGTGTTCATCGTTGCCATACCGCTTAAAATCGCCGTCGGACTGCTGTTTGTCTTCTTCAGCCTGCCGTATGTTTCCGCTTATTTGCAGCAGTTGTTCACAGCGCTGGGTGAAAGCATCTTGCAACTGCTGTCGGCCGGCGGTTAGGGGCACTGCATAATGGCGGAAAACAGCTACCAGGACAGAACCGAAAAGGCGACGCCCAAACGGCGTCAGGACGCCCGTAAAAAGGGCCAGGTGGCCCAGAGCCGGGAAGTTCCTTCGGTGATGATCCTTCTGATGTCGCTCGGGGTTTTCTTCTTTGCCGGCAGCTGGATGTTCTGGAACCTTGCCGGCTACATGAGCGACGCCCTGCGCTCATCGGCCCAGTTTCTGATCACCGATATTCCCGACGCCACGGTCTTTGTATTTCAAACCGCCAAAACCGTCTTCAAGATTCTGCTGCCGCTGCTGCTGGTGGTCTTCGTGGCGGGACTGGCCGGAAATGTCATTCAGTCCGGATTTTTGCTCAGCTCCGAAGCGCTGGCGCCGAAGTGGACCAAGCTGAATCCGGCCAGCGGATTGAAGCGGCTGTTTTCCCTGCGATCGCTGGTCGAACTGGCCAAATCGATCGCCAAGATCCTCTTCGTGGCAACCGTTGCCTACCTGATGATCAAACAGGACCTCGATCTGATTCCGACACTCACCCGGCAGAGCGTGCTGGACATTTTCGCCTTTGCCGCGCGGGTGGCGTTTAAGATCTGTCTCAATGTTTGCCTGGCTTTGGTCTTGTTGGCGATTCTCGATTATGCCTACCAGCGCTGGGAACACGAAAAGAGCCTGAAAATGACCAAGCAGGAGGTCAAAGACGAGAACAAACAGACCGAAGGCGATCCCAAGGTCAAGGCCCGCATCCGAAGCATCCAGATGGAGACGGCCCGGCAGCGAATGATGGCGGCCGTACCTGAGGCCGATGTGGTCATCACCAACCCGACCCACCTGGCGGTAGCCCTGCGCTTCGATGCGGCCCGGATGATCGCGCCGCAGGTGGTTGCCAAAGGTGCCGGTTATGTGGCCGAGCGGATCAAGCAGATCGCCGCCGAGAACGATGTGCCGCTGGTCGAGGACAAACCGCTGGCCCGCGCGCTCTACAAAATCGTCGAGGTCGGAAACACGATTCCGGCCGATCTCTACAAAGCGGTGGCCGAAGTCCTGGCGTACGTCTACCGGCTGCGCGGCATACGGCCGACACTGTAGCCTCACCGGCCGTTTCAATCCGTATCAACTCCCACAACCGACCCAATCCCGCCGCGGCGGGACTCAACGGGCCCAACGGACTCAATCCCGCCGCGGCGGGACTCAACGGACTCAACCGGCCCAACTTCCCTACCAGGCGTCAAGGTTCCCGCACGCAGGCGTCAAGGTTTCAGCACCGCAGCCGGGCCGATCGGCCTGAAGCGGCGGCGGGTGATCCGGCCCGCAGCACCCCGCGGCCATTAACCGCACGACAAGCGGTGGCGCGGTCGGTTGATTCCGGGAACGGCCGTTCACAAAATTCCACTTCCCGGCATGAAACATGCATTATGGCCTGATGGATCGGACGTCAGACGTCTCGAATATCGGCAAAGAAAGGGAATCGACACCGCTTGGAGCTTGTCAGCGCATCAAACACCACGGGACCCCTCCCGCTCATCACCCGCAACAGCGATGTTTTTATGGCGGTCGCGGTGGTGGGTATTCTGGTGTTCATGGTCATTCCCCTGCCGACAGTGATGCTCGACCTGCTGCTGGCCTTCAACATCACCGGCGCCCTGGTGATCCTGCTCTCCGGCATGTATATTTTAAAGCCGCTCGAGATGTCCTCCTTTCCATCGATCCTGCTGCTGGCCACGCTATTCCGGCTGTCGCTGAACATCGCATCCACCCGCATCATCCTGCTCCACGGCCACGAAGGAGTCCTGGCGGCCGGCAAGGTCATCAAGGCCTTCGGCGGGTTTGTGGTCGGCGGCAACTACGTGGTCGGCATCATCGTCTTTCTGATCCTGGTTCTCATCAACTTCATGGTGATCACCAAAGGTGCCGGCCGCATCGCAGAGGTCGCCGCCCGCTTCACCCTGGACGCGATGCCGGGTAAACAGATGAGCATCGATGCCGATCTGAATGCCGGCATTATCAACGAAGAGGAGGCCAAGACCAGAAGGGAGCTGATTGCGCGCGAAGCCGAATACTACGGAGCCATGGACGGCGCCAACAAATTCGTGCGCGGGGATGCCATCGCCGGTATCGTCATCACGCTGATCAACATCCTTGGCGGATTGACCATCGGCGTTCTTCAAAACGGAATGAGTTTTTCCAACGCGGCCCAGAACTACACCCTGCTGACCGTCGGCGACGGCCTGGTGACCCAGATACCGGCCCTGATCATTTCCACGGCCGCCGGCATCATCGTCAGTCGCGCCGGTTCGGAATCGAGTCTCGGCAGGGAGATTACCAGCCAGGTTCTCGTTCAGCCGCGGGCGATCGGAATCGCGGCGGGGGTTATCTTCGGCTTCGCCCTCGTGCCGGGACTGCCGACCGCCCCCTTTATCATTCTTTCCCTGTCGGCGGCCGGACTGGCCCTGGCCATATATCAGTCCAAGAAACAGAGTGCGGCGGAAACCGCCATGGCCGAAACATCCTCCGTCGAGGACGTCCCTGCCGCACGGCTGGAAAACCTGCCGCCGCTGGACATCCTGGCCATGGAAGTCGGTTACGGCCTGATTCCCCTGGTAGACACCGAACAGAACGGAGAGCTCCTCGGGCGCATCAAAACGATTCGGAAGCAGTTCGCCCAGGAACTCGGCATCATCGTCGCTCCGATCCACATTCAGGACAACATCCGGCTGAAACCCGGAGAATACGCCATTTTACTGAAGGGCAACGAGGTCGCCCGCAGCGAGCTGATGGCCAATTACTACCTGGCAATGGACCCCGGCACGGTAGAGGAGAAAGTGGAAGGCGTGGCGACCAACGAGCCGACGTATGGACTGCCGGCCCTCTGGATCAAGGAAAACGTCAAGGAGCGGGCCATCGCCAACGGCTACACCGTGGTGAACGCCGCCACCGTGATGACCACCCATCTCTCCGATGTCATCCGGCGTCATGCCCACGAACTGCTGGGTCGCCAGGAAGTGCAGGAGCTGCTCGACAACCTCAAGGACACCCACCCCAAGGTGGTCGAGGAGTTGGTGCCCCATCTGCTGCCGCTGGGTGCGGTGGTCAAGGTCCTGCAGAATCTGCTCAGGGAGCAGGTCCCGATCCGCGACCTGCTGGCGATTCTGGAGGCCCTGGCCGACTGGGCGCCGATGGCCAAGGACACCGATATTTTAACCGAATATGCGCGGCAGGCCCTGGCCCGAACGATCACGCGCCTGCACCTGCCCGAAACCGGCGAGATGGCCGTGCTGAACCTCGGACAACATCTGGAAGCCGGCTTGGCCGAGGGTATTCAGAAGTCCGAGCATGGGCATTACCTGGTGCTGAGTCCCGCCCGGGTGGAAAAAATCGTCCGTTTGCTGGCCGGGCAGGTGGAAAAATTCGCGACCCTCAACGTCAGGCCGATCGTCTTGTGCTCTGCCCACGTGCGGCCCTATTTCAAACGGCTCATCGACCGGTACTTTCCCGACCTGACAGTCCTCTCGTACGACGAGCTGCTGCCGAACATAAAACTCCGCTCGCTGGGGATGGTGGAACTGACCGATGCAGATTAAACGATTTGAAGCCCGTACCATGACCGAAGCACTCAAGCTCGTCAAGGATGAGCTGGGCCCGGAGGCCGTTATCCTGTCTGCGTGCAGCCGGCGCAGCACCGGCGGCGTGCTCGGCTGTTTTAAGAAAGCCGGGGTGGAAGTCACGGCCGCAGGGGGTGGACCGCTGCAGCCGCTCCATCCGCTCACCTACGCGAAGGATTGCCGCGGAGGCGAATTAGAGGACCTGGGGTATCCGGCTGCCGCCCGCCGGTTGCCGAGGCCGAACCGCTTCCCGGCTAGCGCTCCTTCGCAGATCAGGATGCCGGTCAAACGATCGGAGGCAGAAGGCGGAAACCGCGCGGTCGACCGTACGGCCGAGCATTGGCTCTATCGACGGCTGGTCTCCCGGGGAGTCGAAGAAAAGGTTGCGCGTCAGATGACGACCGATTTTCTGAGACACGCTAACGGCCATGCGGACGACCCGGCCGTCCATCGATCCCGGATAGCGGGCATTATCGCGCAGATGGGCGCGAGCGTCAAACCGCTGGCCATTGAACGGGGTCAACAGCGGCGCGTCGCGCTGATCGGTCCTTCGGGAGTCGGAAAGACCACGGCAGCGGCCAAGCTCGCGGCATTGTACGCGCTCGATCCGGACCTTGAGGTTGCCCTGCTGTCACTGGACAACTACCGGGTAGCCGCATCGGATCAACTCAGGGCGTATGCCGACATCATCGGCGTTCCGGCTGCGGTGGTCGCCGATCAGGCCCAACTGGACGAAGCCCTGGAAAAATTCCGCCGTCACGACCTGGTCTTGATCGATACGCCGGGCATCAATCCGCGCGATGCGGCCCCCATTCGGATGCTGACCGGCATGTTGGAAAAGATCGAGGGGCGCGAAGTTCACCTTCTGTTGAGCGCTGCTGCACGGATGTGCGATTGCGTCGACCTTTTCGACCAATTGACCGGATTGCCGGTCGAGAGGCTGATGTTTTCCAAGATCGACGAAACCAACGCCTGCGGCAGTCTGTTGAACATCGCGCTGCGGCTGCGACTTCCGGTGGCGTGCCTCTTCGACGGGGCGACCGGTCCGGACGGCCTCAAGGATGCCGATCTGGAGACACTGGCGGCACTGGTCACCGACACAAATTGCGCTGGATCGGGAGCCGCTACGGTGCCGCCAGCCGCCGCTGGGCCGGGCGACCGAGAGCAACCCCCACAAAGCGCCGAAGCATACGCATATGTGGCCAATCGGAATTCGAACGTGTTTCACACCGCCGACTGCAAATGGGCAACGACTATAAAAGATGAGAACATGATCGGTTTTAAAAACATGACTGAAGCCCGTGATCACCAGTATAAACCCTGCCGGACATGCTGCCGCGAAGCGCTTGTCGACCGCCGGGCAGAATCGGCTTTTGCCGGGCGCTCTCAGTCGGTCGGTTGGCGGTGAGAGCCGCCGAGACAGGGACGTCGGTTCTTCGGCTGCCTATGTGTAAAACGGGACCGTGACCGGACCCTGAAATAATCAGGACCGCCGTTTTGGATGAAAAGGATAAGAGGGGCATACAACCATATGGATTCCAACAAATCCTCGACGAATGTCATTCAGATTGCCAAGAGAATTGGAGCACGAAACCAGATGGCCGCAAAGGAGAATCAACACCGTACGACTTCGGCGACACGGGTCATTGCCATCACCAGCGGCAAGGGCGGTGTCGGTAAAACCAACATTGTGGCCAATCTCGGTTATACCCTGGCGACTCAAGGTAAAAAGGTTCTCATTCTGGATGCGGACTGGGGCTTGGGAAACCTGGACGTCCTGCTCGGCCTGGCGCCCAGATACAATCTCTCCCACGTGATCGCCGGTGAAAAGAGTATTCCCGACGTAATCGTGAACGGGCCCGGCGGCATGAAAATTCTGCCGGCATCCTCCGGCATTCAGGAGTTGACCAGCCTGACCTTCGAGCAAAAAGTCAGGGTTCTCACCCAGCTCGACCTGTTGGTCGACTCGGTCGATATTCTGCTGATCGATACCGCGGCCGGGATTTCGACCAACGTCATGGACTTCAACGTCACGGCTCAGGAAATCATGGTGGTGGTGTCTCCGGAACCGACCTCTCTGACCGATGCCTATGCCCTGATGAAGGTTCTGTCGTTGAAGTACGCCGAGAAGAATTGCAAACTGCTGGTGAACCAGGCCGCCGACGTGCAGGAAGCCCTGGAAATATACCGCCAGCTCGACACGGTGGTCAAAAAATTCCTGGATATTTCCATCGAGTACATCGGTTGCGTGCTTTACGACGACAAAGTGCCCCGCGGGGTCAGGCGGCAGAAGATCGTCACCGACCTTTATCCGGGGTGCAGGGCCAGTCGCTGTTTCAGTGCCTTGGCCAAGCGCATCGCCAGCTTGCCGGCCTCGAAGCTGCCGGTCGGCGATTCGAACTTCTTCTGGGACCATCTGTACACAAACAAACTGGCGTGATGGGCGGCTGCCGATCGAGTCGGCCCTGGTTTTGAGCCTGGATATGGAGTAACGATTTATGGGATACGCAGAAATGCGTCTGCCGGTATCGAGCGAAGAGCAGCTGCCGTCACGCGAGCAGTTGATCATCAAATATCTGCCGTATGTCAAACGGATCGTCAACCGGATCGCGATTCACCTGCCGCCCAACGTCGACACGGAAGACCTGTTGAATGTCGGCGTCATCGGGTTGATTCAGGCGATCGACCGTTTCGACCCCAGCCGGGACAATAAATTCACCACCTACGCGGCTTTTCGCATCCGCGGAGCCGTGCTCAGCGAACTGCGCTCGCGGGATTTTCTCTCGCGATCGAACCGTCGCAAGATCCGTGAGCTGGAGAAAGTGTATCTGACGCTGGAGCAGAAGAGCGGCCGGGAGGTCGATGACGCCGAGGTGGCTGAAGCCATGGGGATCGACCTGGAAGAACTCTACCGCATCAAGCAGGTATCGAGCATTTCGTTTATCAGTTACGAGGAACTGGGATATTCTTCGGCACGCGACAAAAACAAACTGGCCAACTGCCTGGTGAGAGAAGACGATGACGTCTTTTCACAGGCCGGTTTGAAAGAGTTGCAGACGGCTCTGGCTGAGGCCATCGAAGAGTTGCCCGAAAAGGAAAAACTGGTCCTCTCGCTCTACTACACGGACGAGTTGACCATGAAGGAGACCGGTGACGTTATCGGAGTGACCGAATCGAGAGTCTCGCAGCTGCATTCCCAGGCGATCATCCGGCTGCGATCAAAGCTGAGGAAGAGACAACTGCTTCAAGATTGAGGCGCCCTGAGAAGCAGCCCGGCCACCCCGAAGAATATCCGGTCGCAAGACTCAACCGTATTCGAGGTGTCCGCTCATGGTCGAAAAAATAAACACCGGGAGCAAATGGGCCTGGGTGCTCTCTCCGACGGGTGTCCAGAAAGCCGAACAGCGGCGGTCTAAAAGCCGGCAACGGGATTTTCGACGAAATCTGGAAGACCGTTATTCAGGGGAGGGGCGGGAAGATTCCGAAAACCCGCCGACGCCCGGCGAGATTACCGGCGCAGCCGAATCGCGGGCGGCCGATGAAGCCCCGCCGCGGGGTCGCCTGAAAAAGAGGGGAAAACTCATCGATATTCATGCATGAGCCTTTTACCCGAGAACTGCCGAGGTAAGAATGATGCTGCACTTCATCACCCTTTTTATCGATTCGTATCGGGAGGGAGCCATCCTCACGGCGTGCCTGCTGATCCTTCTGTACTTGCTCTACAACCGGATCAGGTACCGCCAGTACGTGCTCGACAAGCGACTGACCGCGCGACAGGGCCCGGGCTTCTCGGCCCAGGTGACGGCCCGCCTGGTCGGCCAGCAGACGGAAAGGTCGCTGGCGGCTGTCGTGAGGACGATCGTCGACGAGCGCGAGCGATTGCAGCAGTGGGTCGAACAGAATGTGCTTCAGACCGACGACGGGAACCATTGCGAGCCGGCCGATTGCGCGGCTGCGCAGGAGGCCGCCCGCGACGCTTTTCCGCAGAACCGCTATGCCGAGATTCCGCAACTGGCCGCCACCGGAAAGACCGCAGCCGAAATTGCGGCCGTCATCGAGCGGCCGTTGGCCGAGATCGAATTCTGTCTCGCTTTGGCGCGGCGCCGGGCCGCCCGTGCGGTTGAAGGAAAAACGGAAAAATTTGCACCGGCGGGCAAAAATTTCCGCCTGGTGCCGATGCGGCGGGTTGTTTGATAACGCAAAAGGCGAAAGGCTGAAGGCGAAAGGTAAAAGGCAAAAGGTAAAAGGCGAAAGGCAGAAGGCAAAGGGTGAACGGCACCGGGAAACAAAGGCGGCGGAAGACGAGCGCAGCAGTAAATCCGATGACTCCTTTCGCTTTGTATACTGAGAGAAGACCGTCAGACGAAGTGGTATGGCTCTTGCACAACTGTGAGTGACAATCGGCCGTCGGGCCGGTTGCGGTACTTTATTAATGGAGAACAGAATATGAGCGACTCGATATATATGGCGACTTCCGGCGCGCTTTGTAACCAGCAGCGCCTGGAGATCTTGTCCAACAACCTGGCCAACATCAACACGACCGGATTCAAGGAAGAGATGGCCTACATTCGCATAACCGAGGTGCCGCCGGGGGTCAAGGAAAGCCTGCAGAACACCGTGCCGACTGATACCGTTCCGACATCTCCGCTGTGGCAGGAACTCGAAAGCCGCACCGTGTTTTCCCAGGGCGGCCTGAGGGCGACCGGCAGTCCGCTCGACCTGGCCATCGACGGCGAGGCTTTCTTCTGTGTTCAGACCCCGGAGGGCGTTGGCTACACCCGCAACGGCAGCTTCACGCGCAGTGCGGAAGGCGAATTGACAACCCACGACGGATTTGCCGTTCTCGGTGAAAGCGGCCCGATTCAAATCGACGACGGGCGCCGCGTCACGGTCGACGAGACCGGCAACGTGTCGGTTGACGGGGCTCAGGTCGCCAAATTGCGTCTGGTCGAACTGGATCAATCACATTTGCTGCAGCGGCTCGGAGGAACCCTCTTTGCTGCGCAGGTGGATGGTACGATCCAGGAGACGCCCTCCGAAACCGCGCGGGTTCTTCAAGGTCACCTGGAGTTGTCAAACGTCGAGGCCGTCAGGACCATGACCGAAATGATCGACGTTCTTAGAGGATTCGAAGCCTATCAGAAGGCGATCCGTCAGATCGACGAAACCGAGGCCAAGGCCATCAACGAGGTCGGACGGATTGCCTAAAAGTGACGCGGCGATCGCGGCAGGTGTAAACGACCGCCAATTCGCGGGTCGAAAACAGGAAAGACACAACGGGGAAAGCCGAAACTCCGTCGGCAGTCCTCTTATCAAGCAGCGGGAGGTCATATGATCAGAAGCTTATGGACAGCGGCAACGGGCATGCAGGCCCAGACCCTTAACATCGACGTGATTTCCAACAACCTGGCCAACGTCAGCACGGCCGGTTTCAAGAAGAGCCGGGCCGAATTTCAGGACCTTCTCTATGAAACGTTGCGGCCCGCCGGGGTTGCCTCCTCGGATAGCACCGAGGTGCCGACCGGGATCCAGGTGGGGCACGGCACCCGGCCGTCGGCCGTCAACCGCATGTTCGCTCAAGGCGATTTTCAGCAGACCAAAAACGAACTCGACCTGGCGATAGAGGGGGGCGGTTTCTTTCAGATCCTGCAGTCGAACGGGGAAACGGGCTACACCCGCGACGGCGCCTTCAAGCTCGACAACGAGGGTCGCATCGTCAATGCCGACGGTTTTCTGATAGAGCCTGAGATCTCGGTGCCCAACAACACCATCGCCGTATCCATCGCGATCGACGGGACGGTCTCCGTGCTGCAGGCCGGTCAGGCGGAACCGAGTGAAATCGGCACGATCGAGCTGGCGCGTTTCATGAACCCCGCCGGGCTGCACAGCATCGGCCGAAACCTTTATTCCCCGACCGCGGCATCCGGCGATGTCATCGTCGGGACGGCCGGTGAAGACGGTTTCGGAACGATTGCCCAGGGGTATCTGGAAGGCTCTAATGTCAGCGTGGTCGAGGAAATGGTGAGCATGATCGTCGCTCAGAGGGCGTACGAGACCAACAGCAAGGTGATTCAGGCCTCCGACGAGATGCTGCAGATGGCCAACAACGTCAGACGATAGGATTAATGTCATGAGTCATGCAGTCGGACGCTCGGTTTTCGTCGGCCGGTATCTCCCGACCCTGTGCAGGTGTGCGGTCGTTTTTGTTCAGCTGATGGTTCTGATTCCGGCGGTTCCTGCGGCCGACATCGCGATAATTTTAAGACCGGAGGCCGAGGTCCTGGGAGCCGACATTCGACTGGGCGAGGTTGCAGAGATCGCTTGCGCCGAAACCGAACTGCAGCGCCGACTCGAGGGACTGGTCATCGGCAAAGCCCCCCTGCCCGGGCGGTCGCGCCCCATCACGGCCGATTACGTGCGCTTGCGCCTCCGGCAGCTTGACATCGGGGCGGATCGGATGGTCCTCGGTGGAGCGGAGCGGATCGAGGTGTCGATGCCGGGAGTGGCGGTCAGCGAAGAGCAAATCCGGCAGATCGTCACGGGTTTCATAAAGACCAGCGGCATTTGGGGCGACGCCGAGGTGAAGGTCGAGGAACTCATGATCAGCGCTGACCGGACGCTGCCCAAAGGTCGGGTCACCTACCGGGTCCTGCCGCCCCGGAACATGCGCTCACTGGCCACGGTGCCGCTGTCGGTCGTCTTCGACGTCGACGGCCGTTTTCAGAAAACGATCCGGGCGACCGTGCGGGTCGAGGCGCTGGCACCGGTGGTCGTGGCCGCCCGGCCGATCGGCCGCCTGAGACCGATTACGAGCGATGATCTCAAGACGGAAAAAATGGATCTAACGGAGCTGTCCGTCGGTGTCATGACCGATGCCGACGATATCATCGGCAAGCGGGCCCGTCGGAACATCGACGCCGGGGATATTTTGCGGCCCGATCTGATCGAGATGCCGCCGCTGGTAAAGAGAGGGGACATGGTTGTGATCGTTGCCGAATCCAGAGGCATCAAGGTGACCGCCACTGGCGAGGTCAAAAGCGACGGGCTGCGCGGCGAGCGGGTCAAGGTGGTTAACCTAGACTCCAACAAACACTTTACCGCCCGGGTTGTGGACAAACAAACCGTGAGTGTCGAGTTTTGACAGTCTAAAGGGGAACACTTCATGCGGAGTAATAAAAAAGCGACGATGTGGCCCATACTGGCGGCGATGGTGCTGGCGGCGTTTCTGGCGGCCGGGACGACCGGGTGTTCGACCGCAACGCAAACCTTCGCCAAGACCACAGGCCCGCCGGAAGCAACGCGTTTGTCCGGCACGCAAGTGCCGGATGTCGCGGCGGTCAGCTTGCCGGACGAAGAGAACGGCTCGCTGTGGCAGGACGGCGGCGTTTTCAGTGACCTGTTCGATCTGCCCAAGGCGCGCCGGGTCGGTGATATCGTGACGATCAAAATCGTCGAGTCTTCGAGCGCCACGAACCAGGCCAATACCCTGACGGAGCGCGACTCGAGCCTGTCGGCCAGGATCGATGCCTTCCTGGGGTTGGAAAAAAAATATCTGGATCCCAACAACCCCGGCTACAATGCGGGACGTAATTTCAACCCCTTCGGGGAAATCAAGGGCGGTATGACATCAAAATTCGACGGGACGGGCACAACCAGCCGCAGCGGTGATCTGACGGCCTACATAACGGCCAGGGTGACCGAGGTTTTGTCGAACGGTAATCTCATGATCGAGGGTTCCAGGGAGATAGAAGTCAACAACGAGAAGCAATTCATTACCTTGGCGGGAGTCATCCGCACTCGTGACGTTGCGGCCGACAATATTATTTTATCCACTTACATCTCCGGGGCCCGCATTACGTATTCCGGAGTGGGCATCGTCGACGAACGTCAGCGCCCGGGGTGGCTGGCGAACCTCATGAACAAGGTCTGGCCCTTCTGAACCGCCGCGACGATTTAACGAACGCATGGACATGAATCCCTCATCGGCCAATCGGCAACGGGCAACCGGTAACAGACCAACAGGCCAACGGGCAAACGGTCCAACGGGTCAACCGGCAAACGGACCCACCGAACTATTGGGAGTCACTATGAGACGCTCCGCGAAAACCCAGCCAGAGACTGAAAAGATCACAGCGGTTTTCCTCTGGGTCCTCTGCGCGCTGCTGCTCTGGCAGGCGCCGGTCCAGGCCGCGCGCATCAAGGATATCATCGACATCAAAGGGGCCCGCCAGAACCAGCTCGTCGGCTACGG
>JAQAZR010000410.1:0-4294 GCA_032127235.1 Deltaproteobacteria bacterium | reverse complement strand
TGACGAACAGGCCGGACGACAATAGATGAAAGTCGTCAGGACCCCGTATACAAATAGCCCGTTCGCGTTTAGATCGCGCCGGACGAGTGCCTCCCAGCGTGCCTGATCGGTTGCATAGGAATGGTCTGCCTGGTCTTTCATAGATAGTCCCTCTTTTTAAACACGAAAATAGAATCAAACCCGCAAATAGAAACTCGATACTTGAAACTAGAAACTTGGATTCGGCTCAGTTCGGTTTTTTCCCCCCAGTTTCAAGTTTCTAGTTTCAAGTTTCGATCACAGCTTCCGGTCCGGAAAAGTGCAAATTTCCGCTAAAAATTATTAAATAAATTAGCTGAAAGCTCAGTAACGAGAGTTTATGCAAGATCCACGGCAAGCAGAGATTCAGCTCAACGCGCCCATGGGGGCCGTGACCATCCGTTCTTTCTGCAGTTCCGAAGAAATCCGTCAGACCATGTTCAACCCGCAATTCAGCAGCCACGCCCAATACCGGTCTCTCTACACCCGACGGCAGAGTTTGGAAGACAATGCCGACCAACCCGACATCAACGTCACCCTGGCCGTGACGGACCGCAATTTAATCGTCGGATTCGGGGTGTTGGCCTATCCGGAAGCGGGGGAGCGCTGGGCCGAACTCGAACCTCAGGTCATGATGGAGGTCAAGGCGATCGAGACCTGCCGCGTCTGGCGCTCCCAAGGCCTGGCCAAGGGTATCCTCTCGATGTTGCTGCACCACTCGTTCGTGGAAGACAAGATCGTGTATATGGTCGGGTATTCCTGGACCTGGGATCTGGATGGCTCGAAAAAAACAGCGCAACAGTATCGCCGCATGTTGATCAGACTCTTCGAGCCCTTCGGGTTCGTGGAGTATCAGACCAATGAGCCGAACATCTGTCTCAAGCCGGAGAACGTGTTCATGGGGAGAGTTGGCAAAAATGTTTCTTCGGCGGTGCAGAACGATTTCAAGTGGCTGCGCTTCGGCATGCGTCCCTGATCAGTTTCCGTCCTCCAATGGCCCTTTTCCGCAACGTCGGCGTGATTTGCTTGAACTTGCAGAAAATTGCGCATTTATGGATCGAAAACTGACAAGTGACTTTAATGAAACCGCGGATGGACGCTTATCAAGGTGAAATGATGAGGTCCTTTATCAGTGCCGCGAGCTTGCGCGAGTCATGGCGCACGATGCCGGCCGTGCTTTCCAGCAGATCGAGCGCATAGATCTTCCGCTCGTCCCACCAGCCGTCCCAGTTGTCGAGTTCGACAAACTCCGCTTTCTGCTCGTGGTAGCGCAACAGCAGTTCCGCACCTGGCTTGCGGTTGTTGTAAATGATACCATTCAGCGGCCTTCCGATCGCCTCTTCGAGCGTCTTGACGAAATCGCGGCCGTTAAACTGATGGGTTTCACCGAACTTCGTCATGATGTTGAGGATGAACAGGACCGGTGCCTTGGTTTTCTGCAGGCCCTCTTTGACGCCGCGGACGATCAGGCTTGGCACGATACTGGTGAACAAGTCGCCGGGACCGATCACGATCATATCGGCCTGCCGAATCGCCTTCAGAACCGGCGGATAGACGGTGATGGTATCGCTGTGGTGGGGCACGAGGAAAACATCTTGGATTTTTTCACGCTGCGTACCGCGCGGCATGTCGATGGCGGTTTCACCATAGATGCGGGTGCCGTCGGTCAACTCCGCCACAAGGGTCGCCTTGTCGATGGTGACGGGCAGGATACGGCCGCGAACATCCAGAATTTCGGCCAGGGCCTGGATACCGGAAGGAAAACTGCCCGTGTAGCGTGACAGCATCGTTATCAGCATATTCCCGGCATTGTGGCCGGCCAGACGCCGGTCGGCGGTGAAGCGTTTCAGGAAGATGGTGCGGGCGATGTCGCGATGAGGCGACAGGGCCAGGATGCACTTCAGTGCGTCGCCCGGTGGAAGAATGCCCAGTTCATCCCGCAGACGCCCCGTGCTGCCGCCGCTGTCTACCATGGAGACGATTGCGGTGATGTCGAGTGATTCAAGATCTCTGAGGCCCGCCAGCAGCGCGTATTGACCACTGCCGCCGCCGATGGTCACGATTTTATGCATGGTGGAACCATAAGCTCGAAATAAGATTAGGGCCGTTTTCCATTGATGATATGCGAAAAGGATCAAGCGGGAGCCGTGCAGCCTACTTGACCCCCAGTTCCTCCTTCAACCATTTTTTCAGGTCGCCTTCGATCGCATAAACGCCTTTGAGTTCGCAGACCGGTTTCTGGAACCGCTGCGGCAGTTCGAATTGGGCCAACTCGGTCGCTTCCTCGGAATTTCGGCGGATCAAATAGATGTGGTAGGGCTTGGACCAGCAATTGACGACGAAATAGTGAGTGAAATCGTTTTTCGATCGAATCACGTATCCGTCCCCGCGGGCCCAGTTGTTGCCCCACTCCAGGTATAACCGGACCGCTTCCTCCGGTGTCATATCCCAGTTGATCTCGTCAATCAGGTCCCTGTCTTTTTTAAGCTCTGCGAGGGTCAGCATGGCACTCTCCTGCGGCAAAATGTTGTTATTTGGTTATCCGCTAACATGAAACGTCACAACGAAAAAGTCAAGATTCGACCGTCAGAACACTGAAAATAGGGGGGAGGCAGGGGCTCAGCTCAAAAACAGGTTGATTGTGTCGGATGATTCTTATAATGGAAGAATGCAAGAAAAGAATATAACTGAACAATCAAGGAATCGCATATGCGCAAGATTGCCGTGGCTATGGCCAAAGGCGGTGTCGGCAAAACGACGACCGCCGTCAATCTGGCCTTCGGGCTTGCCCGTGAGGGTTTCAAGGTATTGCTGGTTGACGGCGACACCCAGGGGCAGGCGGCAAAATTTTTGGGTGTCAGTCCGCACTTCGGACTTTACGAGTTTATTACCGGTTGCGATGAAACCGGACAGCCGGTCCCCAAAAAGGATACCCTGTGCCTCTGCCGCAAGAATCTCTGGTTGCTTGGCGGGGGCATTAAACTGGTAGAGTTGAAACATTGGCTCGGCGAACAACCCAGAACGGTGCGTCAGGGGGTTCTGGCGAACGCCCTGGTGCCCAAGGATGGAATCCTTGACTACCTTATCTTCGACTGCTCACCGGGTTGGGACGTCTTGAGCGTCAACATTCTGATGGCGGTATCGGAGGTGCTCTGTCCGGTTGCGCTCCAAGGCCCCGCCCTGGAAGGGCTGAAGACATTTTTCGGATATCTGATGTCCGCCCAACGGTTGAATCTGGAACTGCAGCTGAAATACATTCTGCCGACGATGTTCGATCAGCGCACGCACCACAGCTTTGACATCCTGCGGCAACTCCGGCGGCTGTTCCACAAGCAGATCTGCGATCCAATCCGGTACAATGTGCGGTTGTCGGAGGCAGCGGTGAGGGGCAGGACGATTTTTGAATACCGGACCAGCGCGAGCAGCGCCGAGGACTATGGCAAACTGCTATGGAGGGTACAACACGATGGCCAAAAAGACCAAAAAATCGCCTGATTTTTTTGAGGAAAATCCATTCGATCCCGTCAATGCCGCCATCGGAGACGGACAGAAACTGCGTGCTGCCGTAGCCGGTAAAGGGGCCGCAGCGGAAAAGCGCAAGGCCGGGTTTTACCTGTCGAATAGAATCCTGGAACGGTTCAACCGCAATTTTTACGAATTGAAGCTGCAGGGACGGCCGGTTGAAAACAAGTCGGCGCTGCTCGAGGCGGTCATCGACTTTGCACTCGACGACATCGAACAGGCCGCTGACAGTCGGATTTTGAAACGCCTTCAAACGGCTTGCCCCGAGATTTAACCACCTGAATCGAGCTTTTTCCAGCCTTTGCGGGGGCATCTGAATCGGTTCATGGGATGCGATCAAGCGTTATAAATCCTCGCTCGGTATGACATCAGCGTTTTTATTCGAAAATAGAATGTAATACGGATAAAGGCGGGCACCTCCGCCCGGATGAACGGTTTCGAAAGACGGCTGAAACTCGCCGCCAACGGGGTCTAAGCCCGGACCAGTCCCGTCTTCAAATAAAGTTCTGGAATTATTCCCAAGATTGTGGCTTCCATATGGCATTGGTATTGGGTCCGGTCCAAAACCCCGTAGACGGCTCAAACAATCAGCCGCTGTTCTCAACCGCTCATCCGGGCTCCGGTGCGTCATTTTCATGCACCGTGGCAGCCTGCAGGGTCATAAGCGTTTAACTGACTAAACTGACTTAACCGACTCAACTGGCACAACCGCTCTAACACGAAAATAGAATTTTCATGCACCGTGGCGGTCCGC
>JAQAZR010000409.1:0-3676 GCA_032127235.1 Deltaproteobacteria bacterium | reverse complement strand
AAAGGCCTTGACCGTTGTATGGGGCATCAAGGTGACGTTCGACATCTGTTCAATCCGCATCAGCGTCAACTTTCTGGTAATCATTTCCATCATGCTACCGATAGGATCTGTCCTTTTGGTGGCAACGACGTCGAAACCTTGCATGCCCAATTTTTCCGCTATTTCGAGGCCGGACCGGCCGGCACCGATCACGAGGACCCGGGGGCCTTGCACTTCTTTTTCTCCACCGAAATATTCCACTGACGTCATGACATACTGATCGTGCAAACCTTCGATGTCGGTAAAATTTTGAACCGCACCGGTGGCCCACACCAGGAGATCCGGTTGAACTTCTCGAACCAGGTCTACATCGACTTTACGTCCCATGATGACCGATTCGGCGGCTACCCTCGTCCAATAATTCAACGCATACAAACCTTCCCGCATGCTTTGTTTGCCGGGCGCCTGCCAGGCGAGTGCAAATTGTCCGCCGAGGTGGTGTTCCTTTTCCGCAACGGTTACCCGATGACCGCGTTGACCGAGGTAAACCGCCGCGCTCATACCGGACGGACCGCCGCCTGCTACCAGGATCTTCAAGGGGTTCGGTGTCGGTTCCAGGGCGGGCTTTCCGATCGCCGGATTGAGATTGCATCCCAGAGGTTCACCATTTTTTAATCGATGAAGACACCCCTGGAGACAGTAACCACAGTATCTAACTTCGTCGTACTGTCGGTTTTGCCATTTTTCGATGAGATCGGGATCGGAAATGAGCGGTCGCCCGAGGGCGACGAGGTCGGCCAGATTTTTTTGGAGAATCGTCTCAATTTTATTTATCCGTCCCATACGTCCGGCCACGATTAAAGGAAGGTTCGTCTGTCCCCGAATCCAGGCGAGGGCATCCATTTGAGGTTTTTCAGGCAGACTGGAATGATGAAAATACCAAGGGGGGCTGAAGCATGAACTTCCCATTCCCACGTGGATGGCAACGGCACTCGATTGTTCCGCCATCTGAATGAACGGCAGCAGGTCTTCCCGGTCGATCCCGAACTCCGGAGACATCTCGTTACCCGAAATTCTGATCATAAAGGGGAGGTTGGGTGCGCCCTTTTTCACCGCTGAAAAAACCTCCTTTGCAAAAGCCAGTCGATCCTGTCCGAAACGGTCGGATCGCTTGTTTATCTTGCGGTTCAGAAATTGAGAGATCAAATAGCCGTGTCCTGCCTGAATCTCCAACAGATCAAAGCCCGCTTCTTTTGCTTTCCGGGCTGCAGATGTGTACCCGGCGATAATCGTGTCGATCTCCTCACCGCTCAGTGGCTCCGATGTTTTTCCGCTGGTTGAACATGTAACGGCGGAAGGGGCTTTGGGGGCAGTGCCGGTAACCATAGGATTGGCGGCTGCGCCGGCGTGATTCAAATGAAGGCAGGCCAGTCTTTTTTCCGCATGGATCACATTGACGATCTTTTGCAATTCGGCAACGCTTTCCGGCAGGTGGACACAGAGTTGTTTCGGATGTTCGCGACCTTCAGGGGTCACGGACACCGGTTCGAGGATGATGACTGCCGGACCGTTTTGGGCGATCCGTCGGTAGTAGATGAGCTGTCGATCGGTGATGACTCCTCCGGGCATGCCATACCCGGTTTTAATCGGTGGAAATACGAAACGATTGGCCAATTCCAGGTTGCCCAACCGATAGGGTTGAAACATGGCTTCCATTAGGACCTCCTTTTTATTTGCCGAGGACTTCTGCAATCGCCTTGGATAGCACCTCAGCAGGCTGCAGGCCAAAAAACCGCTGCAATTCCCTTCCGTTCTTAAAGATGATCAACGTCGGAATGCTGGTAATTCCGAGTTGGATAGCAAACAGCCGATGGTCGTCGATGTTCAATTCAATTATCCTGGCCTCGCCCTTGAATCGCCTGGCCAAAGTTTCGATTATCGGTTTCTGGTCGCGACAGGGACGACACCATGGGGATTCAAAATCCACCAATGTCACGCCTGATTTGACCCACTCTTCCAATTCTTTGAAACTCTGCTGTTGATAATCTTCCACGGTCGCCTGTCTCTTAACTTAAGGCCTGTTCCTGACATGTTGTCCGGTTGATTTGCGCTGCAGGCATCATACGACCTAAATTGTACACGTTACCTCTTTACCCACATATTTCTTGAAAAATGAGTTTCAACTCCATGGTTTTACAACAATTTCTGGCTTTCATAATTTCCTCCTTTCGTCGCGATCCGGTATTGAATAGATTTGAAGCAAGGGTTTTTTTACGAGCCGGTCACCCTCCGGCTTTTGCCCTGTTTATAGTGACACATTCCAATATTTGTGCCAGCGACGACGATAGGATGTGGGGCATAATGGATAAGATATCTAACCGTTAAAAATTAAACGAAATAACGTTAGCAATTATTTTGATGCTTCAAACAAATACGTTCACCGTTGACAATGAAATAGGTTGGGGTTATGTAAAGTAACGTTACATAACGTTTTAATTCTCTTATGCTGGTTATGGAGTTGCGGGATCATGACGAAAAAAACTCATGAAATATGGAACTTCCGGTTCGTCAATCAAATTATCGATTCCATGGCCGACGGCGTGTTTACAATGGATGCCGGTGGCCGTATTTCTTCCTGGAACCCATCCATGGAACGCATCAGTGGTTATTCGGCTGAAGAAGCTCTGGGCGGAACGTGCGAAATTTTGCAATGCAGCCGTTGCTTCGGTAAAAAATGCCCCGCGGGTATCAAAAAATGTGGCATCATCGAACTTGGAATCTCGGAAGCCAAGGAATGTTTCCTGAAACACAAAGAAGGCCACAACGTATCCATCATCAAGAATGCCAGTGTTGTGCGTGATGAAAACAACAGTATTATCGGGGTCGTGGAAACGGTCACGGATATGACCGAGTTGAGCAAGGCACGACGAAAAATTGAGGAAGCGGCGCTACGCCTGGGAGAAATGCACCGGTTGGACAACATCATCGGAAAAAGCCATGCCATGAGAAATGTGTTTACAGCGATAAAAGCAGCCGCCGCGAGCGATGCCACCGTGCTGGTTCATGGGGACAGCGGGACGGGTAAAGAACTGGTGGCCGGTGCGATTCATTATAACAGCGAACGGGCTGCCGGCCCCCTGATTACGGTCAATTGCTCGGCGCTTTCCGAGTCGCTCCTGGAAAGTGAACTGTTCGGCCATGTAAAAGGCGCCTACACGGGTGCTTTGCATGACCGTGCCGGGCGGTTTGAGGAGGCGGAGGGCGGAACCGTATTTCTGGATGAAATTGGAGAGCTGAGCCCGTACATCCAAGTCAAACTGCTACGCGTGCTGCAGGAAAGAGAGGTCGAACGGGTCGGGGAATCGAAAAGACGTAAAATCAACATCCGCATCATTGCCGCTACCCACCGAGACCTTTACACCCTCGTCCGGGAAGGTGCTTTTCGCGATGATCTTTATTATCGCCTGAAGGTTTTTCCAATCCAACTGCCACCCCTTAACCAGCGAAGGGATGACATACCGCTTCTGGTCGGCCATTTCATTCAAAAACACAGCAAGAAAACTGCAAAGCAGATCATGGGGGTGTCTCAGGCAACGCTGCGCATCTTCATGGATTACAACTGGCCGGGCAATGTCCGTGAACTGGAAAATGCCATTGAACATGCCTTTGTCGTTTGCAACCGGGAGCAGATCGAGCC
>JAQAZR010000408.1:0-5439 GCA_032127235.1 Deltaproteobacteria bacterium | reverse complement strand
GCGTTCGGGACGCTGGGGTCGGAGGTTCAAATCCTCTCTTCCCGACCAAATAATAAAAAATGCCGGACCGCAAAAGGTCCGGCATTTTTTATTATGCTAGATATACCCTCTTTCGCCCAGAAACAGCAAAATTTCCTGGGCTGACTCGTTGGGAGACAGGTTCGATGTGTCGATGCGCAATTCGGGCTGTCGGGGGGTCTCATAGGGATCGTCCACACCGGTAAACCCCTTGATCAAGCCGGCGCGCGCCTTGGCGTACATCCCCTTGCGGTCCCTTTTTTCACAGACCTCCAGCGGTGTCGAAATGTGTACTTCCACAAAACCGCCATAGTCCTCGATGCGGGTCCTGATGTCGTTGCGCGTCGCTTCATATGGAGCGATTGGCGCACAGATCGCAATGCCGCGGTTTTTCGTTATTTCGCCGGCCACGAAACCGATCCGGTTCACGTTGGCGTCGCGGTCTTCTTTCGAAAAGCTAAGGTTGCCCGACAGGTGTCGGCGCACAATGTCGCCGTCGAGCAGGCTCACCGGCCGCTCGCCAATTTCGAGAAAGCGGGAATACAGGATTTTGGCGATGGTCGATTTGCCGGCGCCGGAAAGACCGGTCAAAAAGATGGTGAATCCCTGACGACCGGGCGGCGGGTAGGCTTTGTGGAGCTCCTCCAAGACTTCCGGGAACGTCATCCACTCCGGGACGTTACGGCCGCGCTGCAGCCGTTTGCGGATGTCGGAACCGGAGAGGGATATGGACTGAACCCCCTCGGGCACCTGGTCCGCCGGCCGGAACTCGTCCTCGAAAGGAAGATAAACCATTTGCTCGAAGGACGTGATGTCGACACCGACCTCGGCAGCGTGCTCCTGTGCCAGCCGACGCGCGGACCCGTTCTGGTAGAACCATTGTCCGTTGCTGTCGACACCGGGACCGGCGTGGTCGTGTCCGATGATGAAATCCGTGCAACCGAGATTCTTGGCGATGATCACGTGCAGCAGGGCCTCCCTGGGACCGGCCAGATGTGAAGACAGGGGCAACAGGTTGAGCAGCAGGGAATCCGGCGGGTAGTGGCGGCTGACAGCACGGTAGCATCGCATGCGGGTGAAGTGGTCGAAATCGCCAGGTTTTGACATCCCGACGATCGGCAAGACCAGCAGGTTGGCCCGAATTTGGCGCATGGCCTTGATGGTCATTTCGAACTGCGGCCGGTGGATCGGATGCCGGGTCTGAAATCCGATAACGCGTTGCCACCCCATCTTTGCAAAGGCCTGGCGGATTTCTGCAGGGGTTAAACGCAGCGGCCGGAAGTCGAAGTGCAGCGGCAGGCTGGTAACCTCGAAACCGCCACCGATGTAATAATCACCGGTTTTGTTGAAAAGATAGTCCACCCCCGGGTGAGTCGTGCTGGTCGTGCCGAACACCAACTGGGCCTCTTTGTCCTTCTGAATCGGCCAGATGTCTTCGACGTTGAGCACACCCAGCAGAAAACCTTCCGGATCGCGGATCGCAACCGACTGGCCTGCTTCGAGCGTCCGGGCTTTTGTTTCCGAAACGTCCAGGCAGATCGGAAGGGGCCACAGGGTATTGTCTTGAAGCCGCATCCGGTCCAGGACCGACTCGTATTCCGGCTTTTTCATGAACCCTTTGAGCGGCGAAAAAACGCCCGAGGCGAGCAGTTCGAAGTCGCACAACTGCCGCTCGTTAAGCGTAATGTCTTGTAGATTGAGGGCGATGCTTTTCAGGAGTGCGGCTCGATCCGCATCAACCAGAAGGTTGACGAGCTCACCGCCGTGAGGTTCAATGAGGTTGACTGCGTTCATGGGGGTTCAGTTTAGTCAGTTTAGTCCGTTGAGCCGGTTGAGTCCGTTTGGCCCGTTGAGCCGGTTGCGCCCGTTTTGACCGTTGAGTCAGTTGAATGCGTTGGGTCAATATGACCTAACATGTTACCTTAATTTCGTTTGTGTTGTCCAAAACTTTTTTAACCCGCGCCAATTGTCCATTGTTTTCCTTTGAACAGAAAATGTCTGTCTAAATGGGTTTGACGTTCAGGCATGAAACCAGTATGAAAGCCCGACCTCATTTCAAATGGAGAAGGCCATGCAGACCCGTCATCAACTTCATTTCGGCGATGCCAGAAAGATGAAGGCCATCGGCGGCAACAGCGTCGATCTTGTCGTCACCTCCCCACCCTACCCCATGATTCAGATGTGGGACGAATTGTTCGCCCGTCTCGATCCGGCCGTGGCCAAGGCTTTAATGCAAAATCGTGGCCTGGTGGCATTCGAACGGATGCATGCAGCGCTGGACCCGGTCTGGGCGGAAGTGCACCGGGTGTTGAAACCCGGCGGCATCGCCTGCATTAACATCGGCGATGCCGTGCGCAAAATCGGCGATGATTTCATGCTCTATCCCAACCACGCCCGAATTCTGTCACGCATGCTCACCATCGGCTTTCAGCCTTTGCCGCTGATTCTGTGGCGTAAACCGACCAACGCCCCCAACAAGTTCATGGGTTCGGGGATGCTTCCGCCCGGTGCCTATGTGACCCTTGAACACGAACACATCCTCGTCCTGCGTAAAGGCGCCAAGCGGGAATTTTCGACAGCCGAAGACAAACAGCGACGCCGCGAAAGCGCTTTTTTCTGGGAAGAGCGCAACACCTGGTTTTCAGATGTCTGGATGGGTCTGATCGGCGCGACCCAGCGACTGGCAGACAACGGCATTCGAAAGCGGAGTGCGGCCTTTCCCTTCGAACTCCCCTATCGCCTGATCAACATGTTTTCGGTAAAGGGAGACCTCGTTCTCGATCCGTTTTTAGGCATCGGCACCACGCTGTTTGCTGCCATGGCGACCGGACGAAACAGCATCGGCATCGAACTGGAGACAGATTTTCGGGAAACCGTCGCCGGGAGCCTATCGGCAGTGACGTCGATCGCCCAGCGGCGCCTTACCGACCGCCTTGTAAACCACCTGGAGTTCGTGCAGCAGAGAACCGCTGCGGGCCGCACCATAAAGCATCGCAACCGTCCCTACGGATTTCCGGTGATGACCGCTCAGGAAGTCGAATTGGTCTTTCATCTGCCCGAGACCGTTTCGCAAACTGCGGAAGACGCATTTCTGGTTGACTGCGACATTTTCCAACTGGAGGATTGCCGCCAGCCGCCGCCTTCCCTGCCGAAAAATTGCAAATCTTCAGAGCAGCCGCGGACCCGTCCCACCCAAGGCATGCTGTTCGAATAAATTCGCTGCGCGAATTTATTCATACTTGACCCGTTTATTTATTTGGTGACGCAGCCACGCCAGGCCGGCGCGCCCTCTCAGATTGGACGCCGCCACGGCCAGCGGCAGCACCCGTTCGGCCATTGGGGTCAGGTAGCAGACGCGAATCAGGTCGCGGTAGAGCTCACCCAAGCGAGCGTTGTGCAGAATGATATCGGCCCCCTGCCGGCAAAACCCCCAGCGGGCAGACAGTTTCTGCGCCGCGGGCGCCCCTTCCCTCAGAGTGACCTTCGTGTGAAAAGGTCCCGGGGGATCGAACGGGACGGTTTGCGCGTCGTGAAGCGCTGAAGTTGCCACCCGGGCCAGCCCCTGACGCCAGGGCCCGACCGCAAACTCTTGCCGACCGACCGACTTGTCGATCGAATACGTGTGAATACCCGGAATGGCGGCCCGTGCCTGGTCGCAGGCGACCGGACAGCCGGAAAAAAAAACTGGCCTTACTCCGTAAGGCGTCAGGGATCCCGCGAAAAGGTACACTTCCGGCAAAAGCTCTCCGTTCGTCTCCAGGCGCCGAATCCGCGATGTCAGCGTGTGGGCCATGAACCCGTTGGAACCCGAAGCGGCGTGCATCCCTATAAAGAGCGCCGCCTCGGCTGATCCCGGATCACCTATTCCCGGCACCGGACCGACCTTGTAGCCCTGAACGACCCGCGCCCGGGAATCGATCATCTCGGGCAAGAGGTTGAACCCGGTGCGGTGAAAATCCTTCACGATGACCCGGTGCACTCCGTTTCTAAAAAGGGCGCGTACCACCGCAGCGACATCGCGCGTCATCTCCACACAGGCCTCGACCCACTCGTTGGTTTTAAAGGCCGATGCCCGGTAGCTCCAGCAGCCGGAGCTGCCTTCGATGTCGGCGATGATCATTACGGAATCCAACCCAGGGATCATGACTCCAGCACCGGCGCCGCCCTCTGAGCAACCCGGTTCGCGATGGCCCGCAGCCGCTGCAGGACAGGCGGGTGGGAATAGTTCAGAAAAACGTAAAACGGATGCGGCGTCAGATTGGTCAGGTTGTGAACGGCCAGCTTCCTCAGGGCCGTTGCCATTGCGGTCGGTTCCGAGGTGGTGTCGGCCGCGAAACGGTCGGCTTCGAACTCGTTCTTGCGAGAGAACAGTTGCATGAATATTCCCGTTAGAAAGTCGAGGGGCGCATAGAGCAGGGCGAAAAAAACAAGCCCCGCGTACACCGATGGTTGCTGCATGTAAAAGGCTTCGAAAAGAGCGGGCTCTGAGATGAAAAACGACAGCAGAAAAAACATCAGCCCGGATTGCGCGACGCCCAGCAGAAGCGATTTCAGGATGTGCTTTTTTTTGTAGTGGCCCATTTCGTGCGCCAGCACAGCCACCAACTCCTCAACGCTGTGCCTTTCGATCAGGGTGTCAAAAAGAACGATGCGCTTGTGTCGACCGAACCCGGTAAAAAAGGCATTCGATTTGCTGGAACGCCGCGATCCGTCCATGACGTAAATGTTGTCGAGTGGGAAATCAATCGAACGGGCGTAAGAAAAAATCGCCTGCTTCAGCGGCCCGTTCTCCAATGGGCTGAACCGGTTGAAGAGCGGCATGATCCATGTCGGTGCCACAAACTGCACCACCAGCATGTAAAGCGTGACAGCCATCCAGCAGTAGAACCAGGCGCCGGATCCGGCATATTCGAAAAAAGCGAGCACACCGGCCATAAGCGGTGCCCCGAGCAAAAGCGCCAGCGCCAGTCCCTTGAGTTTGTCCTTGATAAAGGTGGACCAGGTGGTTTGGTTGAACCCAAATCGCTCCTCGATCACGAAGGTGGCATAAATGCCGAAGGGCAAAGAAACGATGCCGGCCAGCAGAGAAAGAATGCCGATGAAGGCCATGCCCGAGGGCACCGGCCCGAGATGCCATGACCGCACCCATTTATCCAGCAGTGGAAACCCACCGCCGAACCAGAAAACAAGCAGCAACAATAGATTCAAGGAGGAGACGACCCAGCCGAAACGGGTGTTGACCTTCAGGTAAGCCTGAGAGCGACGGTAGCGCGCCTCATCGTAGTGACCCCGAAACTCCTGCGGCAGATCCGGCTGCAGCATCTTCAGATTCAAATAGTCGGCGACGGCGTTAAGAATCAGGTCCAGCAGGAGAGCAAACAGGATGATAGCGCCGAAAGCGTTCATGGGGATTCAGGATAA
>JAQAZR010000407.1:0-3828 GCA_032127235.1 Deltaproteobacteria bacterium | reverse complement strand
TGGGGATGACGACCCTGGAGGTGGAAGAACTGGCCACTTTCTACACCTTTATCTACCGTGAGCCGGTGGGGAAATACGTCATTCACCTCTGCGACAGCGTGATCTGCTGGATGGACGGTTATGAGTCCCTCCGCGACTATCTGTGTCGAAAGCTGCAGATCGAATTGGGCGGCACCACGTCCGACGGGTTGTTCACGCTTTTGCCGGTGTGCTGCATCGGCTACTGCGACCGGTCTCCGGCCATGCTGATCAACCGCAAGGTTTACGGCCCCTTGACGCCCGAGAAGATTGACGCGATCCTGGAGAAACTGAAATCCGAACCATAAATGTTTTAACCGCCCCCTGCGCTTCAGGCGCAGGGGGCGGTTAAAACATGAATAAAATGATGCCGAAAGACTACCCGCAAGTTTTGTTTAAGAATCGCAAGCCGGATCGGATTACCACGCTCGACGAGTACCGTCAGAGCGGCGGCTATTCGGCGCTGGTGCGTGTTCTGGAAGAGGGATCGCACTCGGCGGTCAAGCAGCAGATCCTCGACGCGGTACTGCTGGGACGCGGCGGGGCCGCCTTTCCGGCCGGCAAGAAAATGGAGACCATAGCCGATGACGCGCCGTATCCGCGCTACATCGTCTGCAATGCCGATGAAATGGAACCGGGGACCTTCAAGGACCGGGTACTGATCCACGCTGATCCGCACATGCTGATCGAGGGGATGATCATCACCGGTTACGGGATCCTGGCGGAGAGAGGCGTCATTTTCATCCGACCCGAGTATGAAAGCGCAGCGAAGATCCTGGAAAGGGAAATTCAGGTTGCCAGGGAGGCTGGCTACCTGGGAAAAAACATTCTCGGCAGCGAATACTCTCTGGACATCGTGGTTCACCGCAGCGGCGGGCGCTATATCTGCGGTGAAGTGACGGCGCAGTTGAACGCCTTGATGGGCAAGCGGCCGAATCCCAAGCAACCGCCTCCGTATCCCACCGAAAAGGGCCTTTGGGATCGGCCGACCCTGGTCAACAATGTCGAAACTCTCGCCTGCGTGCCGCACATCATTCGCCATGGTGCGGACTGGTTCAAGAGCCTGGCCTTGACGGCCGGTGCCGCCGGGACGAAGATTTTCTGCGTCAGCGGCCACGTCAACCGACCGGGTTGTTATGAACTCCCGTTGGGAGTGCGCCTGAGCGAGATCATCGAAGATCACGCCGGCGGCATGCGGAGTGGGGCCAAGTTCAAGGCTTGCCTGCCGGGGGGAGCTTCGACCCGCTTCATGCCGAAGCAATTCTACGACATCGAAATGGATTTCGGGTCATTGAAAAAAGAGAATCACCGGCTGGGAACCGGGGCCATCATGATCTTCGACCACACCACCTGCATGGTGGCCGCCACTTTGAACCTGATCGACTTTTTCACTCGGGAGTCCTGCGGTTGGTGCACGCCCTGCCGGGAGGGGCTGCCTTACATCCGGGACCTGCTGGCCCGCATCGAAGCCGGTGAGGGCGAAGAAGCGTTCATCTCCATGCTGGAGGGTATGAGCCGCCACCTGTGGAATGCTTACTGCGCTTTCGCACCGGGGGCCGCATCACCGCTGGAGAGCCTCTTGACCTATTTCGGGGACGAGGTGCGGGAGCACATCGCGCAGAAGAAATGTCCGTTTAAATAAAAAACCGCTGGTTGCCAGTGGCATGGGTTGAAAGACCCCCCATTATTGCGTGACGGCAACGATCCACTGACAACCAGCAACTGACGACGAAAAAACAGATGCCTAAACTCGTCATCGACAATCTGGAAATCGAGGTGCCCTCCGGAACCAAGGTGATCGAAGCCGCAGAAAGACTGGGCATCATGATCCCGCGGTTTTGCTATCACCCGGCCCTGGGATCGGTGGGGGCCTGCCGCGTCTGCGCCGTCAAGTTTTTAGAGGGACCCGTCAAAGGCATACAAATGAGCTGCATGATCGATGCCGGTGACGGTATGGTGGTGTCGACAACCGATGAAGAGGTGGTTGACTTTCGTCGCTATGTCATCGAGTGGCTGATGCTGAACCATCCCCACGATTGCCCGGTTTGCGATGAAGGCGGCCATTGCCTGCTACAGGATATGACGGTTTCAGGCGGCCATGGACTGCGGCGCTATCCGGGGAAAAAACGCACCCACACCGATCAAGTCCTCGGTCCCCTGGTCCAGCACGAGATGAACCGCTGCATTCAGTGCTACCGCTGTTCCCGATTCTATCAGGAGTATTGCGGCTACCGCGACCTCGGCGTCATGCGGATCGGAAATCGCGTTTATTTCGGCCGCCAAAAAGACGGAACACTGGAGAGCCCGTATGCCGGCAACATTACCGATATATGCCCTACCGGCGTATTCACCGACAAGCCTTCGCGGTTCAAGGGACGGCGTTGGGACTACGAGCGCACGCCTTCCATCTGCCTGAACTGCTCCCTCGGGTGCCACACGGTGGTGAGTGCCCGCTACCGGGAGATCGTCCGTCAAGAGGCTCGCTTTAGTGCAGCCGTCAACGGTGATTTCATCTGCGACCGGGGCCGTTACGGATTTTTCTATGCCAGCATTCCCGAACGGCCGCGGCAGGCTGCAATCGATGGCAAGGCGGTCACCCGTGAAAAGGCTCTCGACGTTGCGGTCGAGAAACTGGAACGCATCGTACGGCAGTCGGGAACTGCCGCTGTTGCTTGTGCGGGCTCGCTGCGCAGCAGCTTGGACACCCTGGCGGCGATCGATCGCTTGAGTCGGCAAAACGGCTGGCACGACCCCGCTTTCTGGATGGACCGATTCGTCGCCACGCGGGTCAAAACCGCTGCCTCCCGTCTCGAAGCCGATACGGCCGTTTCCCTGCGGCAGGTGGAACAGGCCGATGTCATCCTGGTTGTGGGCGCCGATCCGATCAACGAAGCGCCGATGCTCGCCATGGCTATGCGGCAAGCCTGGCGGCGGGGTGCACGGGTGGTTGTGATCGATCCTCGACCGGTGTTTCTGCCCTTTGATTTCGACCATCTGCCGGCCGCCCCGGAGGAGATGGTACCTGGACTGGGGATGTTGATCAAACAGGTTATCGAGAGTGGGGAAGTCGAAGGGCTGGGTCACAAGGCGCTTTCTTCTTACGATTCAATTCCGGAGGTGCCGCTTCCGTTTAAAGACCGACTCGAGACCGTTGCCGGTATTCTCAAGGCCAGCCTCCGACCGATCGTGGTCTGCGGCACTGAAGTCGTGCCGGACGATGCACCTGCCCTGGCCGCCGATTTTGCGCTGCTGCTAAAGGCGAAAAATCGGTCGGCCGGTCTTTTCTATGTATTTCCGGGTGCCAATGCCTTCGGGGCAACGCTGCTGCCCGGCGGGCAAGCGGCTTTCGAGGATCTCCTTGCGGCCGTCGAAAAAAAAACCGTTCGGGCACTGGTGCTGGTCGAGTGCGATCCCCTGCGCACCTTCGCGGACCGGCCGCGGCTCGAAAAAGCGCTGGCGTCGCTCGATGTGCTGGTGGTCATGGACTATCTCGGGACGGAGACGGTGAAGCGGGCGGACATATTTTTACCCACGACAACCGTTTATGAAAGCGGCGGCCTGTTCGTCAACCAGGAGGGACGTTTGCAGTCAGTGCCGCGGGCTTTCCAGGGCGGCCTATCGATCAAAGTGGCCGGCGACGGCCTTCATCCGCCACGGGTTTACGGCTCGGGACTGCCGGGAGCGGACCCTGCACCGGCCCGTCAGCTGCTGGCGGCTTTGGCCGGCAACAAATGGCCGGTCGAAGAGGACGCCGCGTGGCGTGAATGGCTGGTTGATTCTTTAAGGTTGCGCGACTCTTTGCCGGCGATC
>JAQAZR010000406.1:0-2692 GCA_032127235.1 Deltaproteobacteria bacterium | reverse complement strand
CGAAACTGTCATGCGGGCTCACTGGTATGATGCCAACATCTCCATTCCCGGTTGCGATAAAAATATGCCCGGATGCCTCATGGCCATGGGCAGACTCAACCGCCCCTCTTTGATGATCTACGGCGGTACCATCCGGGCCGGACACCACGACGGCCGCAAGATCGACATCGTTTCGGCTTTTCAGAGCTACGGCGAATTCATCGCCGGTGACATCGACGAGGAGACCCGCAGGGCCATCGTCAGGAGAAGCTGCCCCGGTCCGGGAGCCTGCGGCGGAATGTACACCGCCAACACCATGGCGTCGGCAATCGAAGCCATGGGAATGACCCTGCCCTATAGTTCCAGCACGCCGGCCGATTCCAAAGAGAAGCGCATCGAGTGCCGGCAAGCCGGTGCCGCCATCCACCGCTTGATGCAAGCCGATATCAAGCCGCGGGACATCATGACGCGCGCTGCGTTTGAAAACGCGATAACGGTCGTCATCGCCCTCGGCGGCAGCACCAATGCCGTCCTTCATTTAATCGCCATGGCCCGGGCGGTGGACGTAGAGTTGACACTGGATGTTTTTCAGTCGGTCAGCGACCGCGTGCCCCTGCTGGCGGATCTGAAGCCGAGCGGCCGATTTGTGCAGGAAGACCTGCACCGTGCCGGCGGTCTGCCGGCGGTGATCAGGCGCCTGCTGGACGCCGGCCTGATGCATGGCGACTGCCTGACGGTGACCGGAAAAACGTTGGCGGAGAACGTGGTCGATCTGCCCGATCTTTCGGAGGGTCAGGAAATCATCCGCCCGCTGGACAACCCCGTCAAGACTACCGGACACCTGCAGATCCTGCATGGCAGCCTGGCACCGGATGGAGCGGTGGCAAAAATCACTGGAAAGGAAGGCACCCATTTCAGCGGACCGGCCAATGTCTTCGACTCCGAAGAAGACATGCTCAAGGCACTTGAAGACAACCGGATTCACAAAGGCGAGGTCATCGTTATCCGCTACGAAGGCCCGCAAGGCGGTCCCGGCATGCCGGAAATGCTGACGCCGACCTCGGCCATCATGGGGGCCGGCCTGGGAAAGGACGTGGCGTTGCTGACCGACGGGCGCTTTTCGGGTGGTTCGCATGGATTTATCGTCGGCCATATCTGTCCCGAAGCCCAGGCGGGCGGTCCGATCGCACTGGTCGAAAACGGCGACAGTATAACCATCGATGCAGAAAGCAAGCGGATCGACCTGAACATCGGCGGCGACACCCTATCCGAAAGACGGCGACGGTGGCAGGCCCCACCCTTCAAAGTCCACCGGGGCGCGCTGCACCGGTATATCAAAAACGTCCGGCCGGCTACCGAAGGATGTGTGACCGATGAGTAACTGATCATCCGTTACTGGCGATAGGACAACCGAATGACCTCTCCTTACATAGAAGTCGCGGAACTCCTGCTGACACTGAAAAACTGTGTCGTGCTCACCGGCGCCGGTATCTCCGCCGAAAGCGGTATCCCGACCTTTCGATCAAAGGATGGTCTCTGGGAAAAATACGATCCGATGGTGTATGCTTCGATAGAGGTTTTCCGCCGCGACCCGTCAAAATACTGGCTGATTCGGGGAGATTTTATTCGCAATTACGACACCTATACACCCAACGCCGCCCACCGGGCGCTGGTCGAACTGGAGCAGATGGGCATCGTGCGCCGGGTTATCACCCAGAACATCGACGGCCTGCACCGGAAAGCCGGCAGCCGGAAGGTCATCGAAATTCACGGCAGCCTGCGGGAAATCACCTGCCTTCGATGCGGCAAGAAGTACCTGGCGCCGCATATTCCGCAGGGCGATCCACCTTTGTGCGAATGCGGGGGTGTTCTCAAACCCAACACGGTCCTCTTCGGTGAACCGCTGCCGCCGAATGCCCTGGAGGCGGCTTACCGCGAATCGCAAACCTGCCGGGTCATGCTGGTCATCGGCACTTCGGCCGTGGTCTATCCCGCCGCTCACCTGCCGGTCATGGCCAAACAGAAAGGGGCTAAAATCGTCGAGATCAACCCCGAACACGCCTTCGCCGGTGCCGACGTCGTCATCCTTGATAAGGCCGCATCCGCCATGACACAACTTCTCGAAGCAATCAAAACCCTAAAAAGTACGTCTGCAGAATGACGGCGCCGCTTGTCGATGATGTTTTAAGGCCATTCGCTTAAATACCTTCGAGAAATACATCGTTCACCCGTTGTTTCGGCGCCTCCTCGACCACCCTCAGCAGGACCGGTTTACCCGGGCTCAATTTGCCGAAGCACTCGAGCAAAACGGTTTCACCGTGACCGCCTCCGGCGAGTTCATGCAGCTCTTCGCGTGGTTTATCGCGGACAAGCCGACTCCGGATGCCGCCTGAAAGCCCAAAGGTCTTTCACTTTTTGATTCTAACTGCTTGTTTTTTCATATATTTCATATTGATCTGATTCATTACCATGTAAAACTTTTGTAAAATAATTATCTGCAATTTTTCCATGATTTTTATCTTTTATGTGTCGGGCATAATCCTTCAGTAAAGTCTGAATGGTATGACCTGTCTGTTTTGCAACCCAACTGATGTTATCACCCTGCTTAAGGCAATGACTAATATAAGTGTGGCGTAATTGGTTAGGTCTTCGATATTCAATTTTGATATCCTTTATTGCCAATTTTTTGAAAATTGGCTTCCACACCTTTTCT
>JAQAZR010000405.1:0-8740 GCA_032127235.1 Deltaproteobacteria bacterium | reverse complement strand
CTAAAAAAGGATTTGTTTAAGTAATTCAAAACAAACGGGTTGTCAAGGTTTTTATTGCCCCTTTTGTTTTCTTGTGATCACCTGATCGATATGCTAAAAGGCTAACGCATTGCAGACAGGATTGAAAACAAGCAAAAAGGCCTAAAATTGTTTATTTATTTGGTTCTGCAGGTGCAAACCGGCGACTGTTCGATCTCAACGGTAGGGTCGAAAGTCGCAGTGAATCCGGATTGAAACCGAACCGCATGGACGGATGTGCTAATGACTCACCAAGGTTGAGCGCATCATAGCAAAACGATTTTTTTTTATCAATACAATACAGCTTCTTATAACAGTGCCCATCCATGGTTTCACTAAGGGCACTGATTAGTTTCCGATTCAGAAATGAGCAATTTTCTGCAAGTTCAAGGAAATCAAGGAATTGCGCGGAGGCGTACTCGTGTACGCCGCACAAGCGATTCCGCCGATTGACGCCGAAATTGCGGAAAAGGGCCATTTATGGACGGAAACTATTTATATTACATGGTTCCGGCAATTGCAAGGGATTGACGCTCAATCAAAGTGTTGATACATTGATATTACAACTAATCAAGGATAACGTATGCTCCGTTTTTTTTCAAACCGCGAACTTTCCACCGGATTGTCAATTCCGCTGGCGAGATGGAAACGGTGGTCGCGCGAGTTTCTGCCGCCAGATCCACTCGGCGGGCTGCAGTCGGGAGTCACTCGGCAGTTTAGTGTGGATGAAGCCCTGATCGTTTTTTTGGGTGGGCACCTGGTGGCTGAATTGAAGACGAGCGTGCCCGATGCCAGACAAATCCTGAAGGACTTGAAGCCTTGCCTCCGGGATATCGGTTTATTCGCCAATAGCCGGGTTCATGAGCGCTTTAACGCCGGTTCTCTCGATCCGATCACTATTTACACCCTCTTTATTTATCGAGATAGCACTGATCTGAGTGCTGCGTCTCGGTTTACCTATGCGCTCCGGGGCGAAATATCCCGCACATCACAGGACCATGGCGGCCGCACGGTTTACCTTGAGCGGTATATCGAAGAGCGCATTCCGCTCTCGGCGCAGTCGTTGCCAAAACAGCTGAGCAGCCGAACTCTGAACATTTCGGCGATGGCCGATTTTTTCGTGAATGCCCTGGGGCTGGATAAGGGGCATTTTCCGATCCTAAACGGACGGGGCTGATCCTTAGGGCTCGTGAAAAAATAAGTTATTGATTTTGGGCGTTGAGGCGCCCGGCCGGCAAGGCGTAAAACCGCAGGAATATCTGGATATTCCGAGGTTTTGCAACGCAGCCGGACGGGATGCATCGGGGTCCAAAATGGTAAGTTATTTTTGAGCGAGCCCTTAGTCTATCAGAGACATGATTTCTTCGAGTGGCAGGGGACGAAATATTCCGGCATCAGGCGGCATGACAACCTTCTGGGCTCTCAGCCAATTAAAACGCGTGGCCACGGCGGCGCCAAGCAGCAGGTTGAGAGCGACTGTCACGACAGAACGGTTTACGGGCCGTTCGAGAAAAGAGCCCCGCGTCCATTCGTTGAAAGCACCCATCGACGGACCGCACCAGATCTGGTAATCGATTTTACGCGCCGGATCGCCGCTGTTAGCCCAGTTCGAGGATTGCCCCAAATAAGAACGGAAAACCAGCGCCATCTTGTGCTTGGGATCCCTTTCGGCCCGCTCGATTTGTTGTGGGTTCCTCAGACGAAAGAAGGCCTTGGTCTGTTCCCACTCTTCGTCGATAGGGCAGCGGAAGAGATCGCGTTCCATAATCAGCCGCTCTTTCTGCGGTATTTCCTCCAGAGAGCCGCACCGGCAATAGAGATCGTATAATTTGGCGGCCCGGAAGGGGAACAGGGTTCCGCGTTTCAAAACCTGCACCTTGACGTTCATTTCGAACATATCGGCTGCCGGAGCCATGGTCACGTCGGCCTGGCAGGCTTCAGCCAGCATCGACCGTACGGTGGCCGATGTGCCGGCTTCAAGGCAGGCTTGATTAACGGAGCCGGTCAGAACATAGGCGGCACCGAGCGCAAAGGCCGCCGAAACAGCCGCCGGAGTGGCAATTCCGCCGCCTAAACCGACACACAGGGGACGGTCGTAACCAAATAATTCGGCCATCCGGTCTTTCAGCGCCAGCATGGTGGGGAGCAGGGAAATGGCGGGCTGATTGTCGGTGTGGCCCCCGGAATCGGCTTCGGCCGTCATGGTCTCGGCCACCGGAACGGTCCGGGCCAGTTCGGCTTCGGCCGCTGTTATCATATTCCGGTCCAACAGCTGGCGCAGGATTTTTTCAGGCGGCGGCGAAAAAAATTTCTTGGCGACTTCGACACGAGAGACCTTGGCCGTCACATGATGGGGGCAGACGACCCGACCGTTGGCACCGCGATGCATCCCCTTTACACGGTAATAGACCAAAGGAAGGGTGAGGTCCAGATAGGCCGAAGCGCTGATGCGGCAAATGTCGTGCTTCAAGTAGAGATCGACCGTGGCCGCTTCCAGATCGGGTTCGTTTGGGCTGTGAATAAGATTGAAACCGAAGGGAAGATCGGTTACCCGCTGCCGCAGTTGCACGATCGCGGTTTCGATGTCCTCCAGAGTCAAGCCGGCGGCGCCAAAAAAACCGATCATGCCGGCCCGAGCCGCGGACTCCACTATTTTGACCGAGGTGATGCCGTTGGCCATGGCGCCGATGACATATGGATAACGCAGCCCGAAGGAATGCTTGAAAGTCGGATCACCCAAATCTTCAGGATGCAGCGCCGGTATGTACCCCAGCACGGGATAGCCGTCTGGCGGCCCGCCGATGTCCGTTCGGGCGGAGTCGATCGTCACGCAGCCGCCGCGGCCGATTGCCGGATGTCCGTCGACGTCGACCACGCACACCGGTTCGGTAACGCGTCGAATCGCCGCGCAGATGGCATCGGCGCCGATCTCAGGCGGCTGATTTTCGGAGCTCCACCAACCGATCGGGCGGGTGTTTGAATTTGATGTCTGCATGAATGTCTGCTGTTTTCCGAGCGGTTTTAGCGATCGGTGAGGTCCGAATCCATATGCCCGAAAGGTCGAATAGACGCTGTGGCTAAAGCCGTTTTTATTACGTCGAACCCCCGGTAGGTGTCAAGTCATTCGCGCGGGTGAAATTTCTGATGCAGGTATTTGAGGTGATCGCGTGCCACGTGGGTGTAGATCTGAGTCGTGGCGATGTCGGCATGGCCCAGCATGGTTTGAACCGCCCGCAAATCGGCGCCGCCTTCCAGCAAGTGGCTCGCAAAGGAGTGCCGCAGAGTGTGGGGCGTGATCACCTTTCTGAGCCCTGCTCGAAGGCCGTAACGCTTGATCAACTTCCAAAAACCCTGGCGGCTGAGTGGTTTTCCGGCCCGGGCGACAAAAAGGGTGGCACTGATACGGTCTTTGAGAAGCGCCTGGCGTGCCCCGGTGGTAAACCGTCGGATTTTTTCTTGAGCATACTGGCCGATCGGCACCACGCGTTCCTTGGCGCCTTTGCCGAAAACGCGAACATAACCGGCGGTCAGATTGACATCCTGCAGTTTGAGGGTGATGAGCTCCGAGACGCGCAGGCCGGCCGCGTAGAGCAACTCCAGCATGGCTGCATCCCGACAACCGGACGGCTTTTTGGGATCGGGAGCGTCGAGCAGTCGTTTGACCTCGTCGATCGTCAAAACATCCGGCAGCTTCAGACCGCTTTTGGGCAGGTCGATCAGTCGCGTCGGATCACTGGGTAATATTTCTTCCTGTGCGAGGAAGCGATAAAATCCTCGGATGGACACCAAGTGGCGGGCACGCGATCGGGCATTCAGCCCATCCTCGCGCATCGAAATGAGATACTTGAGGATCAGCGGGGTATCCGCTTCTGACACGGTCGCTCGCCCGCTTTCGACCAGGAAGGAACTGTAGCGAACGAGATCGCGGCTGTACGCCTCGATGGTTTGAGCCGCAAGCCCTTTTTCAACCATCAGAAAATCGAGATACCGGTCCAGCAGAGCGTCGCAAGATGCCTGCATAGGCCTATTGTTTCCCATTTAAATGCGGTGAATGGCCGGATCGAGGTGGTTGAGCACTTCGGCACCGTCCTCACGCACCACGACCATGTTTTCGAGACGCACGCCGCCCCAGTCGCCCAGGTAAATTCCGGGCTCGACCGTCGTCACCATTCCGGCTTCGAGCACGGTATCCTTCAGCGGGCTGAGCCGGGGCGCTTCGTGAATAGCCAGGCCGGTGCCGTGTCCCAGCCCGTGGCCGAACATGCCGCCGAAGCCCTGCTTCTCGATGTGGTCGCGGGCGATGCTGTCCACCGCCCGTGAGCTCACACCGGCCTTTATCGCATCGATGGCCAGGCGCTGGGCATCCAAGACGGTCCGAAAGACCTTCTTAAAGGTGTCGTCCGGCTCGCCGATCACGACCGTGCGGGAGATGTCGGAGCAGTAGCCGTCGAGCCGTGCCCCCCAGTCGAACAAAAGCGGTTCGCCTGATCTGATCCGGCGATCGCCTGGAATCGCATGCGGCAGCGCGCTGTTGGGGCCGGATGCCACGATGGTCGGAAAAGAGAGTGCCTCGGCACCGGCTTCCCGCATCCCTTTTTCCATGATCCAGGCCAGCTCTTTTTCCGTCATGCCCGGTTTAATTTTTTCAACACACTGACTGAAAGCCGTTTCGGCGAGCGACAGGGCATTGCGCAAAGTTGCGATTTCCGCTTCCGCTTTCTTGATCCTCAACTGCTCCACCAGATCTTCGACCGGCATGAGGGTCACCTCGAGACCGGCCTGGACAATGGCGTCTGATATTTTCCGGTACTGGTAAACCGACAGGCGCACGCTTTCGAAGCCGAGGGTCTTTGTGCCAAGGGCCTTTAAAAGTCCGGGCAGCTCTTCCGCCAGGCCCTTTTTGTAACAGACGATTTTGTAGAGGCGAGCTTCATTGCGGGCCTGAAGTTCGTAGCGCGTATCGGTTGCCAGCATCAGATCGTTTCCGGTTATGAGCAGCACTCCGGCGGATTCGTCGAACTGGGTGTCTTGGCCGGTAAAACCGCTCAGGTAGCGGCGATTTTCGTCGGCGAGCACCAGTAGTGTGTCGTTTTGGGTGCCGGGCAGAAGTTCACGCAGACGTTTGATGCGTTCCGCGATCAAATTTTCCAAAAAAATTTCCTCTTTTTTCGGTTTTGTGGTGATGGGTGTTCAGGAGTGCAATGAGTATAACACATTGCGGCCGAGGATCAAGTCACCCGCCGCCGGTACAGCAATTCTTGGTGAAAATAAGAAACCTGTGGATTACGGCGGGTAACCGGATTTTAAAGGGCTCACCGAGAACCCCCGCCGCCGGTGTCGGACACGAGGTGTATTGACACGGTGGAGTGGTACTGGTAGAAAAAACTATCTTGCCGTCAAGGTCGGCTCCGTGACGGCTTCACCTCCCAAAAGGCCGGTCGGGCGCCCGCCAATCGCTTGCGGCCGACGCATTAACGCCATGGATAAACCCAACCCCGACCCAACTGAAAAGTACATCCGGGGGCTAATGGACATCAGCCGCGCCATCACCTCCGATCTCTACATCGAAGACATCCTCAAGCTGATCGTCATGGTCACGGCCAAAGTCACCGGAGTCGAAATCTGCTCGATGTGGCTGATCGACGAAAACATTCATCCGGTGAAGATCCGCCTCAAGGCCACCCAGGCCATCGATCCTGACTACGTCAAGGATCGCGCTCTCGACCTCAACGAGGGCATCGTCGGATATGTCGCCACTACCAAAAAGCCGTTGACGGTATCGAACATCCTGCAAGAGCCGCGCTTCAAAGAAAAGGAAATGGCCGCGAAACTCGGACTGGTGTCGATGCTCAGCGTTCCGCTTCAGGTCAAGGACGGCAAGGTCATCGGGGTCCTCAATTGCTTTACCGCCAAACCGCATACGTTCACACAGACCGAGATCAACTTGATGTCGACCGTTGCCAACCAAGCCGCGGTGGCGATCATGAACACCGAACTGATGGTCAAGACCCAGGTGATTCAGGAGGAATTGGAGACCCGCAAGATGGTCGAAAGGGCCAAGGAAATCCTCATGAAACGACGCAACAAGAGCGGCGAAGAGGCTTATCGCTGGCTGCAGAAACGCAGCATGGACATGCGCACCTCGATGCGGCGGGTGGCCGAAGCCATTCTGCTCTCCGAAGAAATCGACTGACACCCAACCGTCAGTCAAACACTGACCTGTTTTACAACTCATTATCGCTTCCTTCGTATTCGTCAAACTTAATAAAAATAATTTCTTTAACAATATTTGCTTGACATGATAATTTAGTGAAACTAAAAGGAACCACAACCTGAGAAATCCGGGTTCGCACAACGGCGTGCGGACTGATGCGGTCGGGTCACGGACAAAGGCGTCTTTTTCACCCGGAAAAGACGCCTTTTTTTATTTAAACTTAATAATCTTATTGAGGAGGACGCCATGAATTTACAGCAACCGAATTCGAATGAAGCCCTGGAAACCAAAAACCGCTCCCGTAGCGTCGCTCCCCAGTCCGGTATCTGCAGTCGCTGCATCGACGGTTGCAAGGGCAACTGTGACCTGTTCCAGTCGACCTTCCGGGGACGCGAGCTGCTCTATCCGACTCCCTTCGGTAAAGTCACGGCCGGAGCGGACAAGGATTATCCGGTGGATTACTCTCACTTGAACATCATGGGATATGCCATCGGCGCCGAAGGCATCGAAGCCGATCCGGACCATGCGATCTTTCCCAAGGTCGACACGACCGCCTGGTACGGCGCCACCGAAAAAGTCAAAATGCGGATTCCCATGTTTACCGGCGCGCTGGGGAGCACCGAAATCGCCCGGGCCAACTGGGAACACTTTGCCATCGGGGCCGCCATCACCGGGATCAGTCTGGTCTGCGGTGAAAATGTCTGCGGCATCGATCCCGAGCTGAAGATCGACAAGAACGGCAAGGTGAAGGACTCTCCGGAAATGCGGCGGCGGGTGGAGCAGTACCGGCGTTTTCACGAAGGCTTCGGGGACATCATGGTCCAGTTGAACGTCGAGGACACCCGCCTGGGCGTTGCCGAATATGTCATCGAAAAATTGGGGGTCGAAACGATCGAGATCAAATGGGGGCAGGGCGCCAAGTGCATCGGCGGTGAAATCAAGGTCGACACTATCGAGCGCGCCCTCGAACTCCAGAAGCGGGGATACCTGGTCACCCCTGATCCGTCGGACGGCTCCAATGTCAAAGCCTACAAAGACGGCGCCATAAAAGAATTCGAGCGGCACTCCCGGGTCGGGTTTCTCGATCAGGAGGACTTCATGCGGGAGGTCGATCGGGTTCGCAAGCTGGGGGCCAAACGCATCACCCTCAAGACCGGAGCGTATCCGATGCGGGAGCTGGCCATGGCGATCCGCTGGTCCTCGGATGCCAAGATCAGCCTGCTGACGATCGACGGTGCACCGGGCGGCACCGGAATGAGCCCATGGCGCATGATGAGCGAATGGGGGGTACCGGCCATCTACCTGCATTCCATGGCGTATGACCTGTGTCGGCGCCTGGCGAAGAAGGGCGCCTGGGTGCCGGATATTGCCTTTGCCGGTGGCTTTTCTTCAGAAGACCACATATTCAAAGCGTTGGCGCTGGGCGCGCCTTATTGCAAAGCCGTGTGCATGGGACGGGCGCTGATGATACCCGGGATGGTCGGCAAGAACATCGGCCGCTGGCTGAAAGGCGAAGACGGCGGCTTGCCGTCGACCGTGTCGAAATACGGCACCACCAAGGAAGAAATATTCGTCTCCTATGCTGAACTAAGAACCAAATACGGTAAAGACATCGAGAAATTCCCGCTGGGGGCCATCGGTCTCTACAGCGCAGCCGAGAAGCTGCGGGTCGGCCTGCAACAGCTCATGGCAGGTGCCCGCAAGTGGCGGCCGCACCTGATCACCCGCAAGGACCTGGCCGCCTTGACCGAGGAGGCGGCCCGCGTGACCAACCTGCCGTACATCATGGATGCCTACAAAGAAGAGGCCCTGGCGGTCATCGACGGCTGAGCCGGCCGCGTTCGAAAACGTCACCGGTGCCGGCAGGGCCTCGAGGGCTCTGCCGGTCTGAGCCGGCAGCCGACCGAAGCGCGATCGAATTTTAGCCAGCATTTCTTGGTGAAAATATGAATTCTGCGGATTACGCCGGGTAACCGGTTTTTAAAGCGCTCAAAACTCGCGCAAAAGCAAGCATAAAACCGAACAAGGCTGAGGCTACAAAAAAGAATGAATCTTAAACTCCAAAATCCCTAAGTCGACCAAAGCCTTCTTGTTGTTCGGTTCAATGCTTGCTAATGCGCTCAAACAGTTGACCGCTTTAAAATTCGATCACCCGGCTCCACTTACAAGTTTATCGAGAACCGCTGGATTTCACTATGTCACTTGATTTTCATCCAAATCATACGGGCGGTATCCCTTCCGGTATTCTTCCACTGGGCCGGGATGTCGGTCGTCAGATACACCACGTCCCCGGCCTTCAATTTCTTGAGGCTGCTGCCGATTTTGATTTGCAATTCCCCGGCCAGCAAGTAGCCGAACTCTTCGCCTTTGTGAACGAAAAAATGGAAAGGAAGGGTGGTTCGAGCGGGGATTTCGATCAGGTAGGGGTCGGCCTTGGCCTCGAAATTGACGCCGGTCAGCCGTATGCCGGAGAGGCTTCCTTTGGGCAGATTCTGGAATTTGAAGGCG
>JAQAZR010000404.1:0-6680 GCA_032127235.1 Deltaproteobacteria bacterium | reverse complement strand
CGCTCCTCCACCAGGTGCTGAGCAGCCAACCTCGGAAAAAGTGGCAGAATACCGTGTTTCGAATTGTTGAAAAGCAGTACCTGCAATCCGTCGATGCCTGTATTTTCAACAGCCGGACCACCCGTGACGCAGCGACGGCCTACGGTGCCGATGCTTGCCCACACATCATCGCCCGGCCCGCCGGAGACCGACTCGGGTCCTTGTATTCGACCGATGCCATCACTGCACGCGCACGGGAAAAGGGCCCCTTGCGGCTGCTTTTTTTGGCCAATGTTCTGCCGCACAAGGGTCTTGACCGTTTGATCGACGCGCTGTCTGCGGTCTCGACGCGAGTGTGGCGCCTGTCGGTCGTCGGCAGCCTGACCATGAATAATCCGTATGCCCGAAAAATCGGCGCCCGGGTCGACGCCTGCGGCTTGTCTCAGAATATCCGGTTTCTTGGTGTCCAGGATGGCCCCGCTCTATCCGCCATTCTGAAAAAAAGCCACCTCCTGGTCCTGCCATACTCCCACGAGGCCTTCGGCATCGTCTTTCTCGAAGGAATGGCCTTTGGGCTGCCGGCCGTCGGTTCGTCGCTCGGCGCCGCCCGGGAAATAATCCGACATGGAGAAAACGGTTTTCTTTTGGCTCCTGAAGATTCGGCCGGTCTGGCAAAGGTCGTCGAAGACCTTTACGCCGACCGCATTCGACTCGATGCCATGAGCCGAAGGGCCCTGGCGACCTTCCGCATGCATCCCGGGTGGCAGGACACTATGGAGAAAATTCACGTTTTTCTGAAAAATCTTGCGGAATGATCACCCGTTTTCCCGGTAACAAATGACGATGCGCCGGAAGCAATCACCGCGTAAATCCCTCTTCATGGTGACAAATTGCATCGCCGATGCCAAACTCAAGACGCATCCGATGGCTGCGGTCGCCCAAAATGACCGGATACAACCGCAAAGGATTGATTACCGATGTCGATTCCGCAGACATATGACGTCATCGACTACCTCGTCGCCAAGAAAACAATCGATGACCGTTCGCTGAACTGCATTGTCTGGGACAGACTCCAAGACGCACTGGCTGACCATGAGACGCAAGAGAGTTTGCGGGTGTTGGAAATCGGCTCCGGCATCGGTACGATGATAGAACGGATGGCCGCAGGACCTTTGATGCACCGCTCATCCCAGTACACAGCCGTTGATATCAATCCGGACTGCACCCGGGCAGCCCGGCGCCGTTTGAGTCGATGGGCGAAACGCCTGGGTTTCGCCGTCACCCGGGAAAAAGACGCGTGTCAACTGCTGGAGGCTAGGGACACCAGAATCCGGGTGGACTTAATAACTGACGATGCATATGCACTTGTTTCAGAGGCAGCGCCGCATTCTTGGGATCTCCTTTTGGCGCATGCCTTCATGGACCTGGTTGACATCCAAACGCTTCTGCCCGGCATGATACGGCTTCTCAAAAGCGGCGGGCTGCTTTTTCTCAGCTTGAACTTCGATGGCGACACCGTTCTGTTGCCGGCGATTGCGCCGGATTTCGACGATCGAGTCATCCATCGATACCATCGCAGCATGGACGAGCGCATCGTCGGTGGGCGCCCGGCCGGTGACAGCCGCACAGGACGGCGGCTTCTCATGAAACTCATACAGCGCAGGGCCGAAATACTGGCAGCCGGCGCATCCGACTGGATCGTTTATCCCCGCCGCCGCCGCTACCCGTTGCGGGAACCCTATTTCCTGCACCATATCGTCCACACAATCGATGAAGAACTGGCGCATCACCCCGAGATCGATCCCGATTATTTCAAGACCTGGATTGCAAAACGCCATGCCCAGATAGAAAACGGCGAACTGGTCTTCATGGCCAAGCACATCGATATCCTGGCACGAAAAACCGGGCGTAAATGACGGAAAGCGGTGTTTAGGCCCCCTTGCCTGTCGCGGAAGGGCGCGGTTGTGTGGGGAATTAAAGAGGTGGATCGGTTTCCGCGAAGAGCGGCCGCATGACGCTTTTCGATAGCTGGAAATCGTAGAATCAAGAACTGCTAAAGCGTCGCGACCTCACGAGCGACCGGTTCAACCGATGATGAGCATCTCGGCCGCCTGCCACATGTTTTCCACGCGATCGGAAATGACGTTCCGGTTGTCGATGACCTCGATCAGTGTGAAGGGGGTATTGGCGGCGTCTTTTAGAGGACCGCTGGTTAGCCAGCATCGACGGTTGAAAAGTATGACGCGGTCGTGAATGTCGGGGTGCAGTCGCAGCTCGATGGTCTTGTCGCGTTCGTGTAATGTCTTCAGCACCCGGATGAAATTTTGGTCGAAGCCGCCCTTAGGTTCCTTGGTCAAAAGCCGAATGGGATGCGCCACTTTTTGCAGGCAGTCGAGTGTGCCGGCAGCGGGATCGGCGTCTACGACGGTAACGGCTGTACCGGCACGGCCGAAGAACTCCGCCAGATTCGATCCGATCGACTCTCCCGGCACCGGAAAGCTTTCCGGTGCCGTTGCGCCTGCTTCGTCCGGGCTCAAAGACTGCTTGAGTTGATTGAGTTGCAGGATCATCTGCTGGTGGTAGAGATTGTCCTCGCGGGTGGTGTTCTGGATCTGCTCCTGACATCTCTCCGACAATGCGCTGATCAGGGTATGGAGGAATTGCCGATTCTGGTCGGTATCCGGGTTTGAGAGAATGTCCCCGGCGAGCCGGCGGAGGTTGGGACTTGTCCCGGAATAGTTCAAGACGATACCGAACCGGCGGCACAAATCTTCGAGCTCGTACTGACTGAAGTAATCTTTGACCGCGTCGGCAAGGTTTTTTATATTCTCTGGGTTCATTCTTCTACGATTATGGCCCCAGGGGCGCATTCTCTGGCGGCCTTGCGGACCGCATCTTCGAGATGGGGCGGCACCACGTCAACGAGAACCGTTGAGAGCAGTTGATCCTCGTCATACTGGAAAACATCCGGACACACCTTGTTGCAATTCCGGTCGCCCATACACAAATCGTAATCGATCTTGACTTTCATTTTTCCCCCTCTCGAATCCGATAAAAGTGTGGTAAATGCGCCAACTTATCTATATAAAAACAAAATATACCATATTGCAACGGACGGCAACAGCTAAATTAACGGTCCCTGGTTACACACGTTTCTTTTAAATTACGGCAAAAGGAAATATAGAATGGATTTCGTCAAAGGTATATCCTACCACCTGCGCGGACTGCTTCTGGCCATCAAAACCCCTAAACTGCTGCTGCTCGGCCTGATTCGCCTCATCCTGGTTGTTTTGCTGACCGTACTGGCGGCCGGTTTCATTCTGTACCACCACCAGGAGATCTTGAAACTCATTTGGGTGAAACCGGCGAGTGTCTGGCTCGTGTGGCTCTGGTATGTGGTCTCGTGGCTGCTGGCCGCGCTCCTAACAGGCCTGGCCGTCATTCTGGCCTATCTGGCTTCCCAACTGCTGTTCGCCGTTGTCATCATGGATGCCATGTCGCGCATCACCGAGCGCCTCGTCTCCGGGCAGGAGCAGATTCCGCTGACCATGCCGCTGCTGCGACAGTACTTTTTTCTGTTCAAACAGGAAATCCCGCGAACGACTCTTCCGGTCCTGATCCTTCTTCTGCTGATGATTCTGGGCTGGTTGACACCTCTGGGACCACTGCTGACGCTGATAACCTCCGGCGTTGCCGTCATCTTCCTGACCTGGGACAATACCGACCTGGTGCCGGCCCGTCGGTTGCAACCCTTTTCGCAACGATTCAGCTTCCTGCTGAAAACCCTGCCGTTTCATCTAGGGTTCGGGTTGCTATTTCTGGTGCCCGTCCTAAACATTTTGCTGCTCTCATTCGCCCCGGTCGGCGCCACGCTCTATTACCTCGAATACCACAACCGGTAGTTGGCATCCTTGACCCATTTTCTATCCGGTATTATGGTTATTAAGTAATTCGGTACACTTCTATCGGAAATTTTCACCAAGGATTATAAAGGAAGCGAGAGAAAATGACGGATTCACCAAAAAACGGGGAGACCGAAAAGGAACTCAGATGTCCCGACTGCCACTACCCCTTGAAGCGCCGCAGGGGTCGTCAGGCAGATGATTGCGAAATGCTCTGCGGCGGCTGCGGGCAGGTTTTCGATGTTTGTGATCTCGACACTCTGGAAGAGATCAAGAAACAATCGTAATGACGATGATCAGAGAACGTTCAGGGTCAGAATATCCTTTATCTTCTTTTCCAAATCCTCCGCAGCCTTGGCGGCGATCATTTTTCCCAGTTCTGCCGTCGCAAGCCAGGGTGCGGACTCCATCCGGCCATCGGGAAAAAACGTTCTCATCTCTGTGGCTGTCAGGGGCCAGTAATATTTTGGTTTTTCAACTTTTTGTTCAGAGATGGCCTTGCCGTTGAACGCCGACGGCCGGAGGTGCTTGGTGATCGACACTTCACTGGGGGTGGCGTGATGACCGTCATCGTCACCGAAAGCTTCCCGGCAGGCCTGTTTTACACCGGCTTCCGTGTACCATGATAACACATCGAAGTAACCGGAAAGCCCCTCGTCCTTGAGCTGTCGGAAGGCTGTCTGCAGTGGAACGATATTTCCACCGTGACCGTTGATGAAGAGGATGCGCCGAAAACCGTGGGCCACAAGCGATCGGACGATATCTTCGACAACGATGATCAGCGTCGAGGGGCTCAGGGCGACGGTGCCCTTGAAGGCCATGTGATGGGGAGAGACACCGTAGCAGACGGTCGGAGCCACCATGAGATTCAGGTTGTCACCGACCGTGCGGGCGATCGCCTCGGCCACGATAAAATCGGTACCGATCAATCCATAGGGGCTGTGTTGTTCAACGGAGCCGACGGGGACAAGTATGGTATCTTTTTCGTTCAGATAGGTCTCCACCTCTGTATAAGCCATATTTTCGAGCAGCATCGTCCATCACCTTTTCGTTGATTTTGACACGCGTAAACGGCCATATCCATCCGTGCCTTAGCCGCCGTTTTAACAGGAATTAATTTGGTTTCATGATTTTTTGCCTGGCGCTGGTAAACTCCTCGGTGGAGATCAAATCGTCGGCTAAAAGCTGTACCAGTTCAGCCAGCTCCCGTTTACGGACGGTCTCCGTATCTTCCAATTGTGCTATCGATCGACTGACTTTGTGTTCCAAAGCCGGCAAGTTATCGGAATCACCCACTTTGAAAGACATCAACCCGCCCAGAAAACGGATTTCAAAAGGACGTCCCTGCAGTGTGGACACATCGAGGTTATTGATGAGGTCACGCCCGCTTGTTCTGAAGCGACGGTAAATAACATAGGCCAAGACAAGGGCGATGGCGCCCCCACCGAGCAGAACCCACAGCAGATACCGAGCCAGTCCACCGATAAAAACCACCGTCATCCCTATGATGGCGACGACAAGGATCTGCAGCAGTATAATGAGGTGAGCCAGAAAGAGCCCCTTCATCGTATCGCTGTGCTTTATTTTGTCTATTAAATTCATCGATCTATATCATTTTCCTGTGTGCGGGCGATAGCGTCGTCCGTCGCCCTTCTCACTAATTTTAGCAGAGCTGTTGACGAAAATAACCATAAAACAATCGGCACGAATCGGCAAGGGCCAACTGACCGATTCCTGCTCCAAGACCCGGATTGCCAGAAAGTGGGGGATGTCTGCCGATTGCGGATTTTTTCTTTGGAACCGCCTGGATGCGAAGAATTTAGAGTCAACCGTCCGATTGCTTTGAGCCTTCGAGGCGGTGACATAAAATATAGAACTGAGGAGGAAATCAGCGATCGCAGAGCGCAAACTCATGCATAAAGGCGCACAAAGAAAGATGAAAAAAATGTGAAACTCAATTTAGCTCTGGGCTTCACGCAGGCTTGCACTGTCTTTTATAAGCCACACATGTTTGCACTGGGGGTAATTCGAACAGGCCAGAAAGTGTTTTCCGGCATAGGCACCTTTTCTGGCGATGCGTTTGACGAACGGGGCACCGCAGAGGGGACAGGAACCGAACCCGCCATTTTTTCTCACACTTTTGTCGCTGACAGGCTCCGAAAGTGGGGTCGCTTTATTGTGCTTCCATTTCAGAAAAATGGTACGGGATACCTCGATCCTGATCTCATCGAGAGTGTAGGCCTTGGAGGCGTCAACGTGAACGATCGGAATGCCGGCAACCGCCAGAACACTCTCGGTATCAGTTTCCCGGCGAACGTGTCCGTTCTCCGGAGGAGCTTCCTGGCCGTTGAGCAGGACAACCCCCAAGATGGCAGCGTTTTTTTTCTCGCAGATCACAAGGTCGAGCGGCTCAGATGTCAGTCGCTTCATGGCAGCCTTGTGCTGCCCGGGCGAAAGGTCGGGGTTAACCCGCACCACATCTTGAAGTCTGATTTTACTGAAAACACTGTAGCGCTCATCGAGAGCCTCCTCCAACAAGAAAAGAATCGACTGCTGGGTCGGCGAGATGAGAGTGTCGGCGCGCTCATAGGGAAGCGACGCCTCACGATTCCGTTCAAAATTAAGCCGCTGTCGCCATTTAATCATAATGTAAATAAACAGACCGGTAGAAGATTGAAAAAGCCGCATTCGCGATGGTAGAGATCATTACGGCAAACTCTTTTTCTTCGTAAAAATTACTGATTATTATATAATTTCAGTTCATTAAGGTCAAGCTTAAAAACCGATTGGGTACGTGAT
>JAQAZR010000403.1:0-8628 GCA_032127235.1 Deltaproteobacteria bacterium | reverse complement strand
TGGGTGGTCAAGGAAAAGGCCCGCTCGATTTGAGCGGTGGTGAAGCTTTTGTTCAGGAGACGCCGGATCTTCTCCGACCCGCTTTCCACGCCAAAGCTGATCTGGATGCAGCCGGCTTTGCGCATCCAGTAGAGGATCTCCTCGTTGATCATATCGACCCGGGATATGGCCTGCCAGGTGATGTCGAGACCGCGCTCGAGGATCAGACGGCACACCTCGATAACCTTGCGGCTGTTAACCGTGAAGGTATCGTCGCAGAAGAAAAAATGGCGCACGCCTTTCCGGTTCAAGAGTTCCAGCTGTTCCACAAAATACGCGGCGGAATGAAAACGGACCCTTCGATGCCAGAATCCGGGGGAACCACAGAAGGTGCAGTTTCCAGGGCAACCGCGGGTGAGTGAAACGTGCTGGTAGGTAAAGAAGCGGGCCGGATTGGGCAGGGTGTCGAGGCTGGCCACCGGTTGGGCCGATTCGGTGCAGGCCGGCTTGCCGTCGCGCCGCAGCGCGAGGCCGCCGATGGCCGGTATGTCTTTTACCCGGCCGGATTCCAGGCAACGGATAAGTTCAAGGAAGCCGGCCTCCCCTTCCCCTAACACGACGTAATCGATGTCGGCGGAGTTGGCCAGCAAATGCTCCCACAAATAGGTGGCGCCGATGCCGCCGAAGACAATGTGCACGGCCGGGTCGATCTCGCGGGCGATCTTGGCGATATCGATTCCGCCCCACCGGTTGGCGTGCAGAATCGAAAACCCGATGACATCCGGCCTTATTTTTTTCAACGTCTCCCGAATCTCTTGCGGCCTGCGGTGGATGTCGTACCAGTTTAAAATCTCGACGTCGTAGCCGTGCTGCCGGCAAAGTGCCGCCACGAAAAAAATCCCCTGCGGCAATACGCGGATCTCCTCGACGTGGACACGTTCTTCGAGGAAGTAGGGATAAATGAGCAGAATCTTCATGCTATATCAGCTTTCATTACACTAAGAGCTAGTTTCCGTCCATAAATGGCTGCGAAGACCCGGCACCATTTGACATTTGAGCGTGATAGCGTATCATAAAATCCGCATTCAGAACCTCGTTTCGGGTAATGGCCACGCGTCACTCCCGAAGCGATCGAAACCGCATGGTCCCGAGATGAAAAAAAAGCCCCGTTACATCCGTGCCGTTCTGTTCGACTTCGACGGCACCCTCACCCGGCCGGAATCGCTCGACCTCAACGTCATAAAGCGCCGGATCGGTTGCCCCGAGGGTCGCTATTTACTCGAATACATCGAAACGCTGCCGTCAGCGGACGAACGGCAAAAAGCCCTCGAAGCGGTCGATCGATTCGAACTGGCCGCCGCAGCGGAAGCCAAGCCGAACGACGGTGCCGAAGAGCTTGTCTGCTACCTGCACACTGTCGGGGTGCGGGTGGGAATCGTCACCCGCAACAGTCACCAGTCGGTTCTGTGCGCCCTGCGGAACTTCAAACGAATCGACGTCGCCGACTTCGATCTGATCGTTTCACGGGACGAACCGGTCGATCCCAAGCCAAGCGGCGACGGCATTCAGCTGGCAGCGCGACGTCTTGACGTCGCGGTGGAAGAAGTGCTGATGGTCGGTGACTATCCGATCGACATCGAGGCCGGGAATCGGGCCGGCGCCATCACCGTTCTGCTCGAAAACCACCTGCCGAAAGCCGGAGAAGACGTACCGAGCGACTTTACCGTCGAACATTTGGCCGACATACAGAAAATCGTTCGACACGGACGGCCCCTGCCCAGCGGAAAACTCCCCAATGACCTGCTGGAGGAGCTTCTGATTCAATTCAGCTTCGACGATCCCGCCGTGTTGACCAAGCCGGGCATCGGCGAGGATACTGCAGCCGTCGACATCCGGGAGGATGAGGTGCTGGTTCTCAAATCGGACCCGATCACCTTCGCCACGGAGGGCATCGGCAAATACGCCGTGCTGGTCAACGCCAATGACATCGTCACCGCCGGCGCAACCCCGCGTTGGTTCCTCGCGACCTTGATGTTTCCGATCGGCACCAGCGCCTTCATGATCAGGGACGTGATGGAAGAGCTGAGTGCCGTCTGCCGCTCAAACAGAATCACGCTTTGTGGTGGGCACACCGAAATAACCGATGCGGTCACCCGGCCGGTTGTCACCGGGACCCTGGCGGGAACCGTTGCCAGAAGCGGCCTGATCGACAAACGCGGCATCAAGGTCGGAGACCTTGTGTTGATGACGAAAGCTGTCGCCGTCGAGGGCACCGCCATCATCGCCCGGGAATTCGGTTCCCGGCTGCAAGACCTCGGCCTGGCGCCGGCCGAGATCGAGACCTGTCGCCGGTTTCTTGACAACATCAGCGTCTTGCCCGAAGCGGCTGTCGCCGCGAGCGTTAACGGCGTCAGCGCCATGCACGATGTCACTGAAGGCGGGCTGGCAACCGCCCTGGAGGAACTCAGCAGTGCCGGTAACCACCGCATCCGGATCGACATGCATAAAATTCCTGTTTATTCTGAGACAGCGCGCATCTGCGGTCTTCTGGGACTCGATCCTATGGGCCTGATCGGCTCGGGCAGCCTGCTGCTGTGTTGCCGACAATACGCTTGCGATCAGCTGCTGCGGGAAATACGCAAGGCCGGCATCGAGGTGAGCGTGATCGGCGAAATTCGTGAACCCGGCAAGGGAATCGACGCCCAGCACCAGCTCCAGCCGGTCACCTGGCCGCGATTTGAGGCGGATGAAATCACACGCCTTTTTTCCGCATGACACCTTTCTTGAAAATAGCGAAGGAGAGATCGAGGGTTTCCCGCAGAAAATCTTTGTCGGCGTTGATGATGCGTTTGCTGCTGGTCCAAAGGACGACCCCTGAAAAAAGCGACCAGAAAATGTCGGAAAGTGCCACCGGATGCATGTCGACAAAAGTTCCGTTTTTGACACCCTCCTTAAAGATGCGTGCCATGCCACCGATCGACTTGCGTGACAGCTCTTTGATCTCCTGGAGGAGTTCGGGCGACAGGTTTTTAAGGGTTTCACTCGATTGGAGGTGAAACATGTTAATGATCACGAGTGGATCGAACTCGTAGACGTCATACATGGCCTCGATCATCGCATCCAGTTTCTGCTCCGAACTGAGATCCTTGGTATTCTCAACGTGTTCCACCCGGATGTGGAGGTACTGCAGAATTCTGAGTGAAAGCGATGCATAGAGTTCTTCTTTGTTCTTGAAATAAAGATAGAGCGTACCCGGACTGAGTTCGGCTTCACCGGCGATATCGTCCATGGTCGCCTTGTTGAACCCTTTTTCAGAAAACACCTTTTTGGCAGCGACGATGATCTGCTGCCGCCGTCTTTCCCGCTCCCGCTCCTTCCGTTCCTGTATCCCCATAATTGCCCAGCCTCGTGAATCAGATTTATTTTCAAAATAGTCTGTAGTTTATTTGACAGGTTTGGTCAACATTAAGTTTACAAGGTCGACGCCGGCCGTTAGAGGGGATACTGTCTTTTAATCCGATGTTGACAAAAAGAGGTTTAAAAGTATACTCTCACGTCCTCTTCCCGTACCACGGAAACGAAAACCCCCTGACATCGAAGAAAGGCCGCTATGGATATGCCCTCCGCCGAGCATACCCGCATCATTCTCGACAGCATTGGCGACGGCGTCTTTACGGTTGATTTGAACCGGGTGATTACCTTTTTCAACCGCGCCGCCGAAAAGATAACCGGCGTCAAACGCTCCGAGGCCGTCGGACGGCACTGCTGGGAAATTTTCAAAACCGGCACCTGCAAGCAGGGCTGTTCCGTGCAGAAAGCATTGGAAAGCGAAAAAGCCGTCGTTCATTCGACCGTCTTCATCGTCAACACCGAGGATAAAAAAATTCCAGTGAGCACGTGCACGGCTGTGCTAAAAGACAGTTCGGGCCGTGCGATCGGCGCCGTCGAAACTTTTCGAGACTTGAGCGTCGTTCAGCAGTTGCGCCATGAGTTGGCCGACAAGCATACTTTTTCAGAAATCGTCAGCAAAAACGATAAGATGCTGCGCCTGATCGATATGTTGGAAATGGTCGCCGAAAAAGACATTCCGGTGCTGCTCGAAGGCGAGCGGGGAACCGAAAAAGAACTTTTTGCCAAAGCCGTTCACTCCCTGAGCGGCCGCAACATCGGTCCGCTCGTCAACTTCTGCTGCGGATCGCTCCCTGAAACTTTCCTGGAAACCGAGCTCTTCGGTCACTCGGCAGAAGCAGCGGCCACTAACCGGCATTCCAAGCTCGGCCGGATAGCATTGGCGAATGGCGGTACCCTTTTTATCGATGATATCGACTTGCTACCGCCAAAACTTCAGGCTCGCCTCGCACAGGAGTTGCGCTATCCTGCCAATGAACCGCAGGACACCGGCAGACCGACTGGTGTCGATGTCCGCATCGTGGCCGCCATCCAGGGCAATCTGGTCGAACGCATGTCAGCGGGCGCATTCTGCAAAGACCTCTTTGAACTCATCGGTGCGGTGACACTCAGGATCCCGCCCTTGCGCGAGCGCAAAGAAGACATTCCGCCCCTAACCGACCATTTTATCGCAAAGTACAATCACCTTAACGGCAAAGCCATCGAAGGCGTATCGCCGGAAGCGCTGTCGATCCTGATGAGCTATGATTATCCGGGCAACACGCAGGAGCTGGAGCGTGTCATCGAGTATTCTCTGGTGATTTGTCCGGAGGGGGTCCTCAACGTCGAACACCTGCCGGAAAATCTGTTTCGGAAATCAAACCGGCATCTCCAGCCGCCGCATCCCGAATCTCTGGCCGAAAACGGGTCATTGATGACCGTCGAAAGAGCCTTCATTTACAAGAGTTTGGCAAGAAACGCCTGGAACCGCAAGTCCACGGCGGAGGAGATGGGAATCCATCCGACCACCCTGTGGCGCAAGATGAAACGGCTCAACATGGAAATGCCGGTCAGGGAACGCCGCAAAAAGCCGCGCTGACCTCCGCAACATCACGACCGCCTGAGATGCCGCCATGTCATCAGAATTGTTTGTAGATTCTGGCCAACGCATGCCCCGGCGCTTCGATACCCGAAGAGAACGCGCCTGATGTCACCCAGACGAAATGGACGGAATGTGAAGCGGTTGCCACAAAGGTGCGCCCCCCTCAGTCGTCTTCAGGCCGAATCAGCCCACGAAGACGTTGAGAATGTCTCTGCGGGCGCTGGCCCGCTGAATAACAACCTGGACCAGATCCTCGGGTTTGAGATCCAGTCCGCTGGTAAACGGGATGTCGCACTCGATCATATATTCGGGGATTAGAACCCGATAGCTTCTGCGGCGTTTGGAGAGCACAATGGCTTCCTCTTTTTGGCCCACGCGTTTTTCCAAATACTTGAGGATCCAGTAGCGGACGCGACGATGCTGGATGCGCGACACCTGGCCCATCGGCAGTTCGAGTTGTCGGATGATCGCCTCGATTTCGTCGTCCGTATAGGGGACTTCCAGTTCGAAGACCGAACGAAGCTGCCGCTGGGTGATGAGATCGCAGTACTTGCGGATGGGAGAGGTGGCCGTCACATACGTGTCGAGTCCCAGACCGGCATGGGTTTCCGATTTGCGGCTCAGCACGAAACGGTTCAGCCGCCGGCGCTGCATGATATTTTTGAACAGGCTGTCCGAATCGCCCCGGTACAAGCGCTCTTTGGCTTCGGGTTGCGAACGGAAAACGGCCGGCAAACCGTGTTCCTTCAGAAAACGCCCCATGAGCCAGTTCGCCAGGATCATCAACTCGGCCACCAGCATCCGTCCCGGGCTTTCGCGATTGATGCGGTTGATGCTGATGTCACTCCCCTCGCCGATCCAAACGTGAACCTCCGGCAGGGTGATCTGCACGGCCCCGGCCTGCAACCGGAAATCATGAAACCGGGCGGCCACATCTCTCAGGATGCCGTATGTCTGATTCTCTTCGGCCAATACGTTCACGTCGTAATAGGTCAACTGCTGCTCGACCCTGACCAGAGAGGGCACGATCTCGACCGAAACGATATCGAGAGACGGGCTGAGCGTCACCAGCGTGCTGATGGCCGGTCGAAGATGGCCGGCCTTTAGACTGCACAGGTCTTCCGCCAGGCACGACGGCAGCATCGGAAGCCGTCGGTCCGGCATATAAATCGAGCTGCAGCGGGTGAAGGCTTCGCTGTCAAGGGTGGTGTTCTTTTTAACGTGATGGCCCACATCGACGATGTGAATACCGAGTCGATATGAATCCGCAAGTGTTTCAAGGCTGAGGGCATCGTCGTAGTCGAGGGTCGACTGGCCGTCGATTGTCATCAGGGAGAGCTGTGTCAGGTCGCGGCGTGCAGAAACAGGCGACACCTCTACGGCCGTTTGCGCCGCCGTTTGCATCAACGTCTCGGCCTCATCCACGACTTCCGGCGGGAACTCGGTGGGAATGCCGTAGGTTATCAGGTCGATGTTCTCGTTCTCTTCCCACACGCCGAGCTTGACCAGCACCGGAAAAAGCACTTCGGGTGATCTAACGCCGGCCTCCTCCAGGATTTTCTCGCCCAATGCATAATACTGGCTTTCCTTTCCGTAGAGGTAGAGCGACTTGAAGATGTCGATCAACTGTCGATCTCTATCCGACAGAGAACCGCCGGCTGCCGGTTCGCCGTTCAGCAAACTCTTGAGCCACGCCGCACCCTCGGCGATCAGCCGCTTCTTGCGTTCGGTCTCCTCCTGCTGGGCCTTGAGACGGTCGACCTGCTCCTGACTGTGCGGGAAAAACTGATCCGGACTGAATTTGAAATACAAGCGGTCCTTAAAAAACGCCCTGACCAGAGCCGACTGGTGATCAGGGGACGGGTTGTCCGGAAACCATAATTCGGTCATGGTGGCAAGGTCGATCCACTCCTGCTCGCTGTTTAAAACTTCCCACAATTCAGCGATATCGACCTGGCTGCTCAGGTTCTCACGGCGGGTTGCCAAGCGTTTCAATGCTTCGACCATTTTTTCCCGCCCCTGGACCGGGTCGAGGCGATCTTTCGAGCTGTGGGACAGCCGGTTGGCCGACAGGTTCACCTCGCGGTTGATTTCGTTCAGCACCCGCAGGCGTTTGTCCTTGGCCTCCATAACGACCGCGCACACGATTTTCTGGCGATCGATGTATTCGACTATGCACCCTGTTTCCATAGCGAGTGATACTAACAACCGAACATTTGAAAGTCAATTCGTCTCCGATCCACCGCTTCCGGCAGGGACGCGGCGCCGGGCCTCGCAACAGTCGGTCTTCGACCTCCACCCCGGAAGTGCGGTCCGGAAGCACGGCAGACGGCGCTTGCAAACCATCCGGGTCGAATGAGCCATGTTGCAGATACGCCCTTACGTCACTATATTAAGTCGTTTATTTTACCTAATTTGAGCGGTTTCCTGCGGGATGCACGGTTCCCGGTTAAACAGTCATGGCCCTTCGAGCCACCACGGCGCATTAAAATGACGCGCCGGAGTCCGGATGAGCGGTTGAGAACAGCGGCTGACTGTCTGAGTCGCCTTGGGGTCTTAGACCGGACCCAAGGTCGATGCCGCATGAAAGGCACAACATTGGGGACAAACCTGAAAACCGTATTTGAAGACGGGCCTGGTCTGGGCTTAGACCCCGTTGGCGGCGAGTTTCAGCCGCAATTCGAAACCGGTAATCCGGGCGGAGGCGCCCACCTTATTCGGTTGTGTCCGTTGAGTCCCGCCGGCGGGATTGAGCCGGTTATGTTAAGGCTAGGGATGTGACCCAAATTCTATTTTCGTGGTAATATGCCGCAACTGGCTCTAACAATCGTATGACGCATCAATTGGGTCGAATGGCATTGAACCTTGAGCCCTAAACCCAAGAGGTTCCAAGTTTAACGTTCAACGTTCCAGGTTGAAGGATTGAAGCCATATAGGTTCAAAGGTTCTCCGTTCAGGGTTGAAGGTTTGAAGTCCTTCCTTGAACCTTTGAACCTCTGAACCTCTGAACCCTTGAACCCTGAACCTTTGAACCCTCGACCCCTGTCTCCCAACCGGTTGGGATAAAAACAAAAATGGTTGGATCACCTCTCGCTTTCGCCCGACGTTTCAGATGAAGCCAACTGAACTCATCAAACCGTACTTCTCGGAAAACCGTCGATTAATCGCTGCCGGCATGATCAGCCTGATCATTGTCGACGTCCTGCAACTCTTTATTCCACGGGTCATCAAATGGGCGATCGACGATCTGACGGCCGTGCGGATCGAACCGGCCGGGTTGATGCGCTATGCACTTCAGATCGTAGGCATTGCCGTCTTGATCGGGATCTTCCGGTTTGTCTGGCGTCATTGTCTGCTCGGAACTTCGCGACGGGTGGAGGAAGGTCTGCGCAACGAGCTTCTGTCTCACATCCAAACCCTGTCGCCATCCTATTTCGACCGGGCGAAGACCGGCGACCTGATGGCCCACGCCACCAACGACATCCAGCAGGTGCGCATGGCAGTAGGAATGGGTCTGGTGGCCCTCAATGATGCGCTCGTCCTGGGGGCCGCATCCATCGGTTTCATGGCTTACATCAATCTGAAGCTGACATTACTGGTGCTGATCCCCATGCCGCTGCTGGTTATCGGCGCGCGGTTCTTCAGCCGAAAGATGCACC
>JAQAZR010000402.1:0-3132 GCA_032127235.1 Deltaproteobacteria bacterium | reverse complement strand
TTCCGGAAACAAATCTGGGCAAACTGTTTCCGGGTATGACCGTCCAGGTTGTCACCGACAGTTTTCCGGACAAACCCTATCCGGCCTGGATCGGGTACATTTCACCCGTGGCCGAGTTCACCCCCAAAACGGTGGAAACCGCGGAGCTGAGGACGCGGCTCGTCTATCAGGTGCGCGTTTACGTGTGCAACCCCCGCAACGAGCTTCGGCTCGGCATGCCCGCAACCGTTATCATTCCATTGAACCAGTCCCGCCAGTCGGCCGGTGCCGAAAGCATTCCAGCCTGCAAGGAGGAATGATGCCGGCGGCTGTCAATAAAGAAAAAGGGGTGCCGGTCCAAAGCGCCGATACGGAGCGGCCGGCCCTTGAACTCGAAGGGGTATCAAAGTTTTTCTTCCAGGGAAAACGCCGCATACCGGCGTTGCATGAGGTCAGTATCCGCATCGCCCGGGGTCGCATTACCGGCCTTATCGGACCGGACGGTGCCGGCAAGACAACACTGATGCGCCTGTCGGCCTGTCTGTTGAAACCGGCGGCCGGCGCCATCACCGTTCTCGATATCGATGCGATCTCCGAGCCGTTGAAGGTGCAGGCCAGCATCGGTTATATGCCGCAACGATTCGGGCTTTACGAAGATCTCAGCGTTCAGGAGAATCTTGATCTTTATGCGGACCTGCAAGGTGTAATCAAGGCCGACCGACCCGGGCGCTATGCAGAGCTCACCCGAATGACCAATCTCGGGGCGTTCACCACGCGGTTGGCCGGGCGGCTGTCCGGCGGCATGAAGCAGAAGCTCGGTCTGGCCTGCACGTTGGTGCGACCACCGCGCCTGCTGCTGCTGGACGAACCCACGGTCGGCGTCGATCCGGTATCGCGCCGTGAACTCTGGTCCATTGTCGACCGGCTGGTGGAAACTAAAGGGATGAGCGTGCTCTTGAGCACGGCTTATCTGGACGAAGCCGAGCGCTGCGACGCAGTGGTGATCCTTCATGAGGGACGGGTTCTCGGCCAGGGTCCGCCGGGTGATTTCAGAGAGAAGCAAAAAGGCCGGACCTACACGGTGACCGCCGGCAGTCTGAAGAAACGCCAATTGCAGGAGCGTCTGGCAGATGCCGAAGGGGTGGTGGACGCCGTTATTCAGGGTGACTCGGTCCGAATGGTGATGGCAGACATGGAAGCACCGGACCCGGCGATCCTGCTCTCAAACCTGCCGGATGTCGACATCGTGGCAGTGCCTCCCCGGTTCGAAGACTGCTACGTCGCCATTCTCAAGGCCGCCCGCACTGATGATGCCGTCGACTGGAAACCCTCTGCGGAGATGGATACACGGGTGTCACCGCCGGCGGCAGACGAGGCCGTCATCCGGGTCGACCATGTCCAACGCCGGTTCGGCGACTTTTACGCCGTCAAGAACGTTTCCTTTGAGGTGTTCCACGGCGAGGTGTTCGGTTTGCTGGGCGCTAACGGTGCCGGAAAGACCACGACTTTCCGAATGCTCTGCGGGCTCTTGCCGGTCAGCGACGGACAACTGAGCGTGGCCGGGCGCGATCTGCGACGCGCGGCGGCCAAAGCCCGGGCCCGTATCGGCTACATGTCACAGAAATTTTCACTTTACGGCAATCTGAGCGTGCGTCAGAATCTGCAATTCTTCAGCAGCGCGTACGGACTGAGGGGACGGCGGCGCAGCGACAGGATCGACTGGGTCTTAAACCGCTTTGAACTGTCCGAACTGGCCGATGCGGTCAGCGGGGAACTGTCACTCGGTTTCAAGCAACGGTTGGCCCTGGCTGCCGCCCTGATGCATGCGCCCGACATCTTGTTTCTGGACGAGCCCACCTCCGGGGTTGATCCCATGGCGCGACGGGAGTTTTGGCGTCACATCAATTCGCTGGCTGCGTCCGGCGTCACCGTGCTGGTGACCACCCATTTCATGGAAGAAGCCGAATACTGCGATCGGTTGGCGATCATGGCGGCCGGGGAAATTCTTGCCATCGGCAGCCCGATCGACATCAAACGGAAAGCCGCCGATGGTTTAGGGAAACCCGCACAGACCATGGAGGAGGCTTTTATCGCTCTGATCGAACGGCAGGATCAACCGGAGAAAACGACATGAACGCCTCGAAAGAAGACGGCCGCAAGAGGACCACGGCACCGGAAAAAGCCCGCGGGGGCGGACTGATGCGATTGCGCGGTTTGGTGCGCAAGGAATTTTTACAAGTGGTGCGGGACCCGAGCAGTATCGGAATCGCCTTTCTCATGCCGGTGGTCCTGCTGCTGCTGTTTGGCTACGGCGTCTCCCTCGACGCCGAACACGTGCCCATCGCCGTGGTCGTCGAGAAGCCCGATGCCGATACGGCAGGCTTCCTCGCGGTTTTCAGAAACAACGACTACTTTGTGCCGGTGGTCATGCAAGACATGCGGCAGGCCGAAGAGGCGCTGATGCACCATCGTGTGGACGGCATCATCGGTTTGCGGGCTAATTTTGCAAGGGATTTACAGCGGCCGGGCGGCGCGGCGGTGCAGGTCATTTTGAATGGTGTCGATGCCAACACCGCCCGGCTCGTCTCCGGTTATGTGGAGGGCGCCTGGCTCAACTGGATGGAGCAGCGTTCGTTGAGCCTTGGAAACCCGCTGAGCCAGCCTGTACAGGCGGAACAGCGGGTATGGTTCAACAGCGCCGTGCGCAGCCGCAATTTTCTCGTCCCCGGCCTGATCGCCGTGATCATGACCCTCATCGGGGCTCTGTTGACGGCGCTGGTGGTGGCCCGCGAGTGGGAGCGCGGCACCATGGAGGCCCTCATGGTAACCCCCGTGGCCGTGCACGAGATCCTGCTGGGCAAGTTGTTGCCGTACTTCATTATGGGGATGGGGGGTATGGGCCTCTCGGTCGCCATGGCAGTCTGGGTTTTCGAGGTCCCGCTGACCGGGTCCCTCTGGGTCTTGACGGCAACTTCGGCGCTGTTCCTGCTGGTAGCCCTGGGGATGGGGCTGCTCCTTTCCACTGCGGCCAAAAACCAGTTCGTGGCCGGGCAGGCCGCCATCATCGTTACGTTTCTCCCGGCCTTTTTACTCTCCGGCTTCATCTTCGACATCGACAGCATGCCGAGGGTGGTCCAGGGCGTGACGCACCTT
>JAQAZR010000401.1:0-4286 GCA_032127235.1 Deltaproteobacteria bacterium | reverse complement strand
TTGTTGATATTCGACAGGTTGAAAAGCGTTTCATCCGCACCTGGGGCGGACTTTTGGGCCACAGGGTTTATTTCCTTGATCTCGATCGAGCCATCGGTACCGGTGTCCGGCGCCAGCCGGCCTTCTAAAGTTTTATCTTCGGCAACCGCCTGGTTCCCCGTCATGGCGGCTCCCGGTTTGGGCGGCACGGGCACCGGAGGTCCCTGGGGGGCGAGCTGGTCCGGTGACCAGGGCCTTGTCGAAATCTTTTCACCGGTGAACATGAAATATCCGGCTGTCAGGATGGCGGCGATAATAAGAACGGTCACGATAAAGGGTGATATCGAAGAATGTTTGCCCGGCGGCTTTTCATGGGGTACTGCCACGCCCCGCTTGGTTTTGCTTCCTACGGGCAGCAAGGTTCGTTCTCCGGGAAGCTGAAGTTCTTCTGCACATTCTCTGATGACGTCGGAATCGATCGTCTCGCGTTCCATCGAATAACCGGTCAGCAAGGCATGATCGCAGATGATATTGGTCAATCGCGGATTACCACTCGTAAATACGAAGATTTCCTGCAAGGCTTCTGGCGAAAAAATCGAGTGCTCCGCGCCGGCCACCTGCAGACGGTGCAAAACATATTGGGCGGTTTCTTCAACACTCAGTGGTTCGATTTGGTAGCGAACGGCGATGCGCTGGCGCACGGCACGGTTGCGGGGCTCCAGCAAGATTTGGTTGAATTCGGATTGACCCACAAAGAAAATGCTAATGAGTTTGCGATTTTCCATCTCGATATTCGACAGCAGTCGAATTTCCTCGAGCAGGTTGTGGTTCAGGCGCTGGGCTTCGTCAATCAAGAGCAGGACCTTGCGCTTGATCGCCTCGGCTTTGATCAGAAACTTTTTAAGCAGCGCCAGAAATTCGCCTTTTGATTTTATCGTACGGCCGAATTTGAAAGTTGCCGCCAGAAAATTATAAAAATCGATCAGATCAAGGCCCGGGTCCGGGACCGTCGATATGATGGACTGCAAATGGATGTTCCGGACAAGACGATTGATCAACACGGTTTTGCCGGTTCCGACGTCGCCGGTGAGAAGCAGAAAGCCCTTGTCCTCCCGGATCCCGTATTCCAGGGTGGCCAAGGCCTCTTTGTGCTTTTCGCCAAGCCACAAAAAATCCGGATCCACAGTGATTTCAAAGGGCTTTCGTCTAAGATCGTAAAATGACAAATACATTGGACCTCTATATTAGGCAACCGTATAGGGTGTTCTTTCGGGCAACACAGTCAATTAAACAAAAAAGGTAATACATGTTTTCGGCTCTGGTTTCAATACCGGTTGTCGCGGGGCCTGACCGTTGAAGGCCGCTATCTTCTGATAATGCCCCGACTGTAAAACATATAAACCAGGATCCACAGCAGAAAGAAAAAAACGATGTAAGCCGTGCGTTGTCGCAGAAGTGTCCTCTGTTTACTGGCGATCAGGTTGGCGGAGTTCTTGAGCTCCCTTTTTACGATCTCCAACTCTTTGAACAGCGCCGCCATGTCGGCCGTATCGACATACTTGATCAGTTGCTGGGCTTTGTATTCGAAATCGCGAACGTTAAAGGCGTCGAACATGATTTTCTGCTTTTCGGCCAGGTATGAGATGTCATGAATTTCTTTCGCGAATTCCGCACAGTAATATTTTTTATAAGGATTGATCTGCGGCACCTCCCCCAGTCCCTTGATCCGCTTGTCGATACCGGTTTCCAATTCCGTATTGATTTCGCCGAACATTTTATCCAGGTCTTTGATCATATCGGAATTTTTTTTTAAATCGGTTCCCCCCAGCGCCGAAATAAAAAAAATCAGGAATACGGCGGTCAGGCCGCTGAGAAGGATCTTGAAAACCACTAAAAAGTCTTTTTTCAGTGCGTAAAACTTGTTTCGGAAAAACGCCATCTCACCAATCCTTTCCTGGACCAGGGTGCGGAGGGCTGCGCCTATGGAAATATAACTTACTTAATTTACATATAATTAAGAGAAAAATTGTATATGATTATTTCGGTAATGTCAACCATTGGGAGAATCGAGAATTTCACGGATTTTCCTGGACAACTCAACCGTATCAAAGGGTTTCTGGATGAACCCGTTGCACCCCTGCGCCATGATTTCCTGGGCCTGACCGTTGAGGCTGTAGCCACTCGAGAGCAGTACCTTCGCCTTGGGATTGATCTCCTTGATACTGCTGAACACCTCCTTGCCCCCCATGTGCGGCATGATCATGTCGAGAATGATCAAATCGATATGGTCGTGGCGCTTCCGGTAAAGAGTCAGTGCCTCATCGCCCTTTCCTGCCGCCACCACTACGTAACCAAGGCTTTCCATCATCTTCCGGCCCACCTCGATGATCATTTTTTCATCGTCGATCAGCAGGATGGTCTCGGTTCCCCCGACGGCCTCTTCCACCACTATCTCGGATTGGGTGTCTTTTGTCGCGTGAGCCGGCAGATAGATGTTGAAGGTGGATCCCACCCCGACTTCGCTGTAACAGGTAATGAAGCCGCCGTGGTTTTTAATGATCCCGTAAGCGGAAGCCAGTCCCAGGCCAGTCCCCTGCCCGACCTCCTTGGTGGTAAAAAACGGTTCGAAGATTCGTTGTTGGATCTTTTGGCCCATACCGATACCGGTGTCGGCGATCGAGATTTTTACATAGAGGCCGGGTTTGACACTGAAGGGCTTGGTATCGATATAATCCTTGTCGAGACGGATGTTGTCTGTTTCCAGGTAAAGATCACCACCGTTGGGCATAGCCTGCCAGGCATTGACGTAGAGATTCAACAGCACTTGCTCGATTTGGCCGACATCCACATTGACCATCAAGATGTTCTCGTTGTAACGGCGGTGGAAGTTGATATCCTTGCGGGAACGGCCGAAGATGTGCGCAGTGCGATCGATGACCTCATTTATGTGGGTCGGTTTTACGACATATTTACCTCCCCGGGCGAAACCAAGCAGCTGCCGGGTGAGGTTGGCCCCGCTCTTGACACACCGCTGAATGCTTCTGAGGTTTTCATACAACGAGTGATCCGGGTCGATGTCCAATAGCATGACCGATGTGTTGCCCTGGATGCCCATCAAAAGGTTATTGAAATCATGAGCGATACCGCCAGCAAGGGTGCCGATTGACTCCATGCGTTGAGATTGCCGGAACTGAATCTCCATAATTTTCTGAGCGGTGATATCTTTTAGAAAGTTAAGGGCTGCAATTTTCTTTTCCCAGTAAATCAGCACGGCATTCAGTTCGATCCAGTGCTCCTTGCCGAAGTGGTCAATCAGTTTGAAGGTGCAGGTGCTCGGAACGTCTTTGTTTTTCAAACGCCGCTCGTACCAATTGATAACCCTATCTTTGTCATCCGGGTGAACAAAATCGAAAAACGGCTGCCTGTCGATGGCCACATTCATTTCACTGCTCAATTGACGGGCCTTGGGATTAGGAAACGTCACCTTGTCATCCTGGATGATAAAGATAGCGTCGTTGGCGTTTTCCACCAGCAAACGGTACTTTTCCTCGGACTCCCGCAGCGCCTGCTCCGAACGCTCACGCACGGCAATTTCATCACGTAACTTCTGATTGGTCGCCAGCAGGGCGGAGGTTCGATTATTGACCAGTTCTTCCAGGTGATTGCGGTAGGTGACGAGCTCTTTTTCTTTCTTTTTCAGATTGTTGATGGTGTACTGGGCGTGGGAACCGAAGATCGCAAACAGACACAAAACGATGACGCGAATATAAATTTCATACAAATCCTCGCCGACCGCGCTGGCGATCAGGTTGAACCGGTCAGAGTAGAAAATATGTAAAACGGTATCCAGTGCAACGTAAATAATGGCGATGAACACACCGATCAAAACCATAGAATTAAAAAAGCTCTCCAACCGGTTGTCGGCGGCTTCGGCCGCAACGCCATTTTGGAGCCCACTGCGTGTCGTGCGCTTGGGCAAAGGTACTGTTGGTGTCATAAGTCTCATCCACGTGATTGTACCGACCGATTTCTTCGGACTGGGTCATGTCCGGTCGGTCGACAGCAGCTTCCGAAAATCTTTCGTCTCACCCTATGTTTTATCTTGACCTGAATTGTGTCCGTCCAGAAATGGTAGATTTCGACCTTGGCCAAGGCCGCAGCGATTTTGCAACCGCAGGCGCAGCAGAGCTACGTCGAGGATTGCAAAGAGCGAGAACACCGGCCAGGGCCGAAAGATGCCGTTTATGGAGGGGCACTAAACATGACTTCCCACGGGTCCAATGGACACGGTAAAGTATTCGGTACAA
>JAQAZR010000400.1:0-2577 GCA_032127235.1 Deltaproteobacteria bacterium | reverse complement strand
GAATCGCCTATCTCAAAAAAACCGCTACATGAAGTCCTTGGACGACGCGAATTCGATTGCCTTATGGTTTCGTTCCAGTAACGATGTAGGCCGATGACTCAAACACGACACCCCCATCGGAATTGATGTAGGGATTTAGGTCCCCCTCAGCTTCCTCAAGAATGCGCCGAATCTGTTCTTCGGGCAGAACGACATCCATGACCAGCAGCCAACCTCTCAAATCTGCCTCGACCATCATTCGGATAGCAAGAAAGCGTGCATTGAAGAACATAAGACCAAATTGGCTTATGGCAGCATCCATTTTTTTCAGACACAAAAAAGGGCTTAGATTTTTGTCTAAGCCCCTGATTTTACAATTTACGATTCCGCCGGGATTCAAGCCCGGGGTGCCGGCACTTTAAACCAGATAACACAGTGAGCCATTGCCGGATCAGTCGAATGCCATCTCTGTTTTCCACACTTCCCAGACTTTTCCAACCAGGTCCGGGCCGGGTTTCAAGGTAAGTTTACCGGGTCTCCATCCCGAGGGGGTCGCTTCTTTGCCCTTGCTTTCCCGGACCAACTGAAACGCCTGCACCTGCCGCAAGGACTCCTTCACGTTTCGTCCGACCGGCGGTGTCAAGACTTCGTAGCCCTGGACCACCCCTTCCGGATCGATGATGAACCGGCCCCGGGTTTCCACCCCGGCGTCCTCATCGTAGATGCCGTAGGCCGTCCCGACGCGGCCGCCGGCGTCTGACAGCATCGGGAAAGGAACGCCGTTATTGACCATCTTGGAGAGTTCATTGTCGTTCCACATCTTGTGAACGAAGACGCTGTCGATGCTCATGGAGAGGATTTCGACGCCCAATTTTTGAAATTCGCCGTACTTTTCGGCAACTGCCGAAATTTCCGTGGCTCAGACAAAGGTAAAATCACCGGGGTAAAAGCAGAGCAGCACCCATTTTCCAAGGTATTCGGACAGCCTCATCGAAATGAACTTGCCTTTGTGGTAGCCGGGGGCCGAAAAATCAGGTGCTTTTTTGCCGACTTTGATCATTGCCTTTACCTCCTTTTTTGCTGACACCGTTTCGGTTTTTTGCTCCTCGACCGATTCGCCGACCGGCCCTCCAGTAGGACGGGCACAGCCGACTTCCATTTCCTCGCTCATGGTGCCTCCTTTCATTTAGAGGTTGTACAGAAACGCGGCCGGATCGACCGCTCTTTCGGGGGTCGCATCCGACAATATGAGCATTGACTCATAATTAAAGGAACTACGGATAGAATTCAAGAGGATTTTCTAAATGCGGCTGTTTCGCCTGATAGATTTTATGAGGTAAAAGACGCGAGCAGCTGCACGATAAAATCCCACACCCGGGCAACGGAGGGAACAAACAGCTTTTCATCCGGAGAGTGCGGGTTTTCGATCGTCGGGCCGAAGGAGATCATGTCCATTCCCGGTTTCCTGGCCCCGATGAGTCCGCACTCGAGGCCGGCGTGGATCGTCTGGACCACGGGGTCCCTTCCGAACCGGTCCCGGTAGACCGCTTTGCACCGCTGGAGCAGCGCAGAGTCGAGGCTGGGTTCCCAGGCCGGATAGCTGTTTTCGTCGGTGGCGGTGGCTCCGGCCAAATCCGCGACTGCGTGAATGCGCGCCGTGATTTCCGCCAGCCGGGTCATCACGGCACTGCGCTGGCTCGACAGAATTTCGCAGCTGGTACCCGACAGCACGACAGTTGCCAAGTTGTTGGAAGTTTCCACCAAGCCTTCGATATCGGCCGACATTCGGGTCACGCCATGGGGCAGCGCGAGGAGCAGAGCGATGGCCTTGCGCGTGTCGGTGGCGGTCAGGGCACCGTCGCCGATCGTTTCGGTTGCGGCCTCATTCAGTCGAATGTCGAGCTGCGGTTTGCCGGCGCTGTATTCGTTTGCAAAGGTTTTCCGGCACTCAGCCACCACCTGCTGCACCCCCTCAATCTGTTGCGGAGCGCAGCTGATTCGGCCCGCGGCGTCACGGGCTATGGCATTGTGAACGGTTCCCCCTTTCAAGGACACGATACCGATCGGCGTCAGACGTGATATCGCGTGCAGGACGCGGGCCATGAGGACGTTGGCGCTGGCCCGCGGTTTGTGGATGTCGATGCCGGAGTGTCCGCCCCGCAGACCGCTGATGGTCAGATCGAAATGACGGCGGTCGGAAGGGTCGGCCATGCGCTGCAGGTCCAAACGGATGCGGGTCTCCTGTCCCCCGGCACATCCGATCGTAAAGACCCCTTCCTCTTCGGAGTCGATGTTTAGCAGGATGCGGCCATCGACCAATCCGGGGTCGAGATTTTTGGCGCCGAGCAGACCCGATTCTTCATCCACGGTGAACAACAGTTCCAGGGGTGGGTGGACGACAGCCGGTTCATCCCCCAGCGTCAGTGCCAGTGCCAGTGCGATGCCGTTGTCGGCGCCCAGGGTGGTCCGATCGGCGGAGATCCAGTCTCCGTTCCTGACCAGGCGAATCGGGTCGCTGTCGAAGTCATGCCGTGAGTCGGGGGTCTTTTCGCAGACCATGTCCATGTGACCCTGGAGAATAACGGTTGGGGCGGCTTC
>JAQAZR010000399.1:0-9896 GCA_032127235.1 Deltaproteobacteria bacterium | reverse complement strand
GTCATGTATCCAGGCTTGAAATATCGAGCGCCGGGCAACAATGGAAAAGACAATTTATGTGTGACAAGACACCGGTGTCCTACCGACAAGAAGCCAATCGCCGGTTGATTGCGATAAACCTGAATCTTGCAACGGCCGGCGGCGGCGCTGATGTGAAGATTAATAGGCGTATATATTCATTATTATTCTAAATTTTGTATCCAGTGGTGTCAACGGTTTTAAACGCGAACGGAAAATGGCGGCACGGTTATCCCATTGCCAACAGTGGTTTTACAAGAAGGTCCACAGCCACGGTCGGCTCCCCCTTTTCCATTTTGGCAAGATCGCATATAACTAAAACGGCCTCAGTAGCATACTGAGACCGTTTATAAAAATCAAAGCTGGTGCCGAAGGCCGGACTTGAACCGGCACGGCTTTTGGCCACTACCCCCTCAAGATAGCGTGTCTACCAAGTTCCACCACTTCGGCACATATGTCTGACCGGCGCTATTGGGATTTCTTCTCTGCGTTCGGGGCGGTTCCCGTTTCTGCCGGTGCCGGTTCTTGCTGTTTCGCCGGTTCAGCCGGAGTCTTATCCGTGGTTGCCGGTTCCGGTTCTTGCTGCTTTGCCGGTGCAGCTGGCGCCTGCTTTGCCGATTCGGCCGGTGTGCCCTGTTCTGTAACCGGCGCGGTATTACCCGGTTGGGGTGCAGCCTGCTCGGTGACCGGCGGCGGGTTTTCCATCATAATGGAGTTTCCGGCCCGGTTGCTCGAATAATAGGCCAGAGCCAGAGATGTCAGCATGAAAACGACTGCGGCGATTGTCGTCAGCTTGCTCAGAAACGTGGAGGCCCCGGTGCTGCCGAAAAGGGTCTGGCTGGAACCACCACCGAATGCCGCACCCATGTCGGCGCCTTTGCCGGTCTGAAGAAGAACGATCAGGATCAGCGCGATGCTGACCACGACATGAATAATGATCAATACGTGTGTCATGACGACTTTCGGTGAAACGATATTATGTCGATTGATAGTGAACGATCTTGCTGAACGTTTCGGCATCCAAACTGGCACCGCCGACCAATGCTCCGTCGATGTCCGGCATTGCCATCAGTTCGGCGATATTCTGGGGCTTTACGCTCCCGCCGTAAAGGATTCGGACGCTTTTTGCCAAGGAGTCACCCTGCATTTCCGATAGTTTGGATCTCAAAAACAGATGAACTTCCTGGGCTTGTTCGCGCGTGGCCGTTTTTCCGGTCCCGATGGCCCAAATCGGCTCATAGGCGATCACCAGATTCTGTAAAGCATCCGCAAAAAGGCCTTTTAACCCCATTTTTAGTTGTTTGTCAAGCACGGAAAATGTCCTACCGGACTCTCGCTGTTTCTCGGACTCACCGATGCACATGACCGGGATCAGTGCGTTCTGCACTGCAGCGGCGATTTTTATATTGACCGTCTCATCTGATTCGCCGAAGTATTCGCGCCGCTCCGAGTGACCGATGATAACGTAGCGGCATCCGGCCGCCACCAGCATGGCGGCCGAAATCTCACCCGTATAAGCCCCTTCCTTCTCCCAGTGCATGTTCTGGGCGCCGACTGAGATCGGGCTTCCCTGGAGTGCTTTCGAAACCGGGTACAGGGCCGGAAAAGTGGGTGCAATCATGATCTCGACATCGGTAGCGCCCTCTGTCAGCTTGTTCAAGCGGTCTGCAGTCTGGACCGATTCGGACACGTTCTTGTACATTTTCCAGTTTCCGGCGATCAGCGGTATGCGTGTCGTCATGATCTTCTCCTGTTTGCTGTGGGCGAAAACGGGCCCGTATTTGTCATATTCCGCCTCAGGAGGTCAAGAGCGGGCGGAAGTTTCCGGACTTTCCGGCGTGTTTGAGCATCGAGGGCGTTGCGGCGAGAATCAACACGTCTCCCAGCGGTCCGACCCCGGCCAGCAGAACGACAGCCAATCCGATAAAGCTGTCGCCGGTGATGATGCGTGCGGCGTCAGGGAAGACGACAAAAAACAGCAGGTCGAGCACGCTGGTCACCATGAGACCCCAAGCCGCCCATTTGCGCAGATTCCAGACACCAATGCCCGTGACCAGGAAGGGGACCAGCATGATCAAAAACTTGGCGGCCATTCTCTCCGCTAATGGGCTAGGCGCTACCGGATCGGTGGCCAGCCATAGAAGCGCTTTGAAAACCGCCAACCATCCCGCGGCCCATATCGGCCAGGGAAACCCGCGAACCATCCGCCACTTCGGGAAAAGGACAAACGGCAGCGGGTTGACGGGCGTCATGGCTTTTTTTTCGTTGAGGTCCGCGTGTGCTGACTGCTTTTCTTTACGGGTCAATTAGGTCGTTCCCTTCGGCGATAGTGTCGATATCGATATGCTAATTGGTTTCCGTCCATAAATGGCCCTTTTCCGCAATTTCGGCGTCAATCACGCCAAGGCGTGACAGGTCTGCGCAATCGCTTGTGCGGCATACAGAAATATGCCTCCGCGCAATTCCACCAATTTTCTTGAACTTGCGAAAAATTGCACATTTCTGGATCGGAAACTTATCAGTGCTCTTCATGAAACCGCGGATGGGCACTAATCGGGCCTTGTGGAGAGCCCTTTTACAATTGAGATCCGATCAGCGCGGCCAGATCAACCATGCGGCTCGAGTAGCCCGTTTCGTTATCGTACCAGGCCAGAACTTTTACCATGTTGTCGACAACATGAGTCGTGGGGGCATCGACGATCGATGAAAATGGCGATCCGTTGTAGTCGGATGATACCAAGGGCAGGTCGGTGTAAGCCAGAATGCCGCGCAGAGATTCCTCGGACGCCTTTTTGAGGGCGTCGTTGACATCGGAAACGGTGAGTCCCGATTTCTCCACCGTTGCCACGAAATCGACAATCGATACGTTGGGCGTTGGGACCCGGATTGCCAGGCCGTTCAACCGGCCGGCCAGATCCGGCAGTACGAGCGCCACTGCCCGGGCGGCACCGGTGGTGGTCGGGATCATGGACAGAGCCGCCGCTCGGGCACGTCGTAAATCCTTGTGGGGAAAGTCGAGCAGACGCTGGTCGCCGGTGTAGCTGTGGATGGTGGTCATCAGACCGCTGCGGATCCCGAAGTTTTCGAGCAGTACTTTGGCCACCGGCGCCAGGCAATTGGTCGTGCAGGAGGCATTGGAGATGACGTGATGCTGTCTCGGATCATAGCGGTTCGAATTGACGCCCAGCACGATGGTAATGTCCGGATCTTTAGCCGGTGCGGAAATGATCACTTTTCGGGCTCCGGCGGCAAGATGTTTTTCGGCATTCTCCCGGTCTCTGAACAAACCGGTGCACTCGGCGACGATGTCCACGCCGAATTCCTTCCAGCGCAACATGGCCGGGTCTTTGATCGAGGTGATCGCCACGGCTTTTCCGTCGACTTCTATGGCGTCGTCTTTGGCGGCGATCGACCGATCGAGCATGCCGTGCACGGAGTCGTACTTCAGCAGGTGAGCCATCGTGGCCGAGTCGGTAAGATCGTTCACGGCGACCACCTCGACATCGGGATGTTTCAGCGTGGCTCTGAATACCATACGTCCGATTCTTCCAAAACCGTTGATTCCCAATTTTACACTCATTGTGCCTCCTCCAGACTTTTCATCATTATTAAAGCGTCTTCGCCAGTGTCCATGTAGTATTTAGGCCGTGTGCCGATGATCTTAAAACCGACTTTATCATAAAGATCTATAGCCGACACATTGGAGCGACGAACTTCCAGGTACACCTTTCGCGCGTCCCGCCGCCGCGCCAACCCAAAACAAAAATCCAGCAGCCAGGCTGCAATTCCCCTCCGTCGCCAGCGGGGCGCCACCGCAATTTTGAGCAGGTGAATTTCGTCCAGGGTCAACCGCAGACAGGCATAGGCAAGGATTTGCCCCCCGAGCGGATCAAGAACGACAACATCCAGCGCGTCCCGGCAGGACAATTCATTGAGAAAGGAAATACGCTGCCATGGTTGCTGAAAAGATGTTTTTTCGATGGCGATGATACCGTCGATGTGGCTTTCATCAAGGGTAACGATCGACCACCCCGGCACGGCTACCCCCGTTTGTTGCCTTTCAAAATGCCGCTGGCCATCGATATGCTCTTTTTGCCGAAGGCTTCGACGGTGGCGGCCAGGTGTGCGAGATCCTGTTTGCCGCGGGTGTGCAAGGCCTTGACCAGCATCGGCAGGTTAACCCCCGAAACCACTTCGACCCGTCCTTCTTCGAGAAAGGTGTAGCTCAGGTTGGAGGGTGTGCCGCCGAACATGTCTGTCAGAATCAGCACACCTTCATTCTGATCGACTTTTTTGATACCGTCTGATATTTTTTTCCTCAATTTTTCGGCGTTTTCGTTCAAATCGATACTCACCGGCTCCGTGTCTTCCGGTCTTGACCCGATGATGAATTCTGCGGCTTCGATGAGGGCGCTTCCGAGTTTGCAGTGCGTTACGATCAAGATTCCAATCATTGTTTTCCCGCTTCCGACGACATTGAGATACAGCCGGTGTTTTGGCCCGCAAGTGGTATGGAGCGCTTAAAAGTTATTGTTGATCAATATCACGATGGGTGATGGCGACCTCTCTGCCGGCTGTTTGAACGTGCTCATACAAGCGCCGAGCGATGGCAACCGAACGGTGCCGTCCGCCGGTGCAGCCGATGGCAATTGTCAGATAGGCCTTGCCTTCCTTTTCATACAACGGGATCAGATAGTCAACCAGATCAAAATATTTCGACAAAAATAAGCGTGCATCATCGTTTTTCAGAACAAACCGTTTGACCGCCTCCGTTTCTCCGTCCAGATCTTTTAATTCCGGCACAAAATAAGGATTGACGAGAAAGCGTACATCGATGACAAGATCCGCGTCGCCGGGAATCCCGTGTTTGAAACCGAATGACAGCACCTGGATGCGCATCGGCGCCAATTTAATGAGTTTCTTGGCAATGTTTTTTATGGCGGCTTTGAGTTCATGAACATTAAGCTGCGACGTGTTCAGGACGTATTCGGCTGATTTCCTCAACACCGCCATCAAGCGCTGTTCAGCCCGGATGCCGTCAAGGATGCCTTCGCCACGAGCAACCGGGTGGTGTCGCCGGGTCTGGCTGTAGCGCCGCAAAAGAATTTTTTCATCGGCCTCGAGAAAGATGATCTCAAGCTCGAAGCCCCGGACTCTGACATCTTCGAAAATGGTTTGATAACTGCCCAGAAAACTTTTTTCGCGCAAATCCATTCCGAAGGCAAAGCCCACCGCGCCGGGTTCGCAGACATTCGGCAATTCCAGAAAGTCCGGCAGCAGCAAGACCGGCATATTGTCGACACAGTAAAAGCCGGCATCCTCCAGAGCGGCCAGGGCCGTGCTTTTTCCCGAGCCGGACAAGCCTGTCACGATGATGATTTTGGGCTTTTTCATTGTGTTGGCCGGAGAATTTAACCGCTGGTCGGTCCGCATCGAGTGCAACCGATTCGGAAGTGACACATAAAGTGTGATGGGCAGACGAAAAGGCTTTGTCAGCCGTTTTTTTTATTTTGTAATTGTTTTCAAGGAGCCGGTCGGGGTCCGCGGGAACACGATCTAAAATTCTGCATCTTCCTCTTTGATGATGGAGTAAATCTCATCGCGATCAGCGGCCTTCAAAAGCCTTTCTCTAAACGGGTCGTGTTTGAGTATCTTCGAAATTCTTGCCAGTAGTTTCAAGTGAAGCCCGGTCGAGTTTTCCGGTGTCACCAGAAGAAAAAAGATATGGGTCGGACGGTTGTCCATCGATTCGAAATCGACCCCTTTGCGGCTGAGGCCGAATCCGAGGACCAATCCGTCCAGATCCCTCAGCTTTCCGTGGGGGATGCCGATGCCGCTGCCGATTCCGGTGCTTCCCAGCCGTTCTCTTTCCATCAGAACCCGCACGAGTTCCTCCCGGTTGACTTCCTTTAAACGAGAAATCGGCTCAACGAGCTCTTCCAGGATTCCTTTTTTATCCTGCGCCTTCAGATCGGCGAGAATCGCGTCTTTGGGCAATACATCCAGGATTTTCATATTAAAATTACCAATCGATTAAAGGCCCGTGACAAGGCCACGTAATACTATCGGTACCGGCGCCGTGCACCGGGCCCCATTTCTGCCGACCCCACAAAATGCGGTTAACTGCTGGGTTGAATCAAGCCGAGGTGGCCATCTTTGCGACGATAGAGAACATTCACCCGATCGGTTTGGGCATTGGTGAACACCAGAAAATTGTCGTCTAGCAGATCCATCTGCATCACCGCTTCTTCGACATCCATCGGTTTGTAATCGATGTTCGTGATCTTGATCTGAGGTCGGTGGTCATCTTCTGCCGCATTGACCATGAATTCCGGCGGTATGTCTTTGATACTGGATTTGGCCCCGCCCCTGCGTTCCCGGGTCTTCTGTTTGCCTTTTTTTAATTGTTTTTCCAGTTTGTCCAGGACCATGTCGATAGCTGAATACATATCATTGATTTCTTCTTTGCCGATGAGATTGAGACGGTCTCCAATGATATTGATTTCGGCGATGTGGCGAAATTTTTCAACCGAAAGGACAACGCTGGCTTCGGCCGGGTTATCCAACAGCCTGTCAAATCGATCGAGCTTTTCTTTGACGTAGGCTTTCAAATGTTCCGAAGGTGGCAGGTTTTTAAATGTCACGGAGATTTGCATGTAAAAACTCCTTAAATCTGTTTGCGTCTGCTGGACGGCAGTACATTCAGCATCTCACGGTACTTTGCAACAGTGCGGCGGGCGATGTCGATGTGTGACTCTTTCAGCATCTTGGCGATCTTGTCGTCGCTGTATGGCTTACGCGGGTTTTCACTGGCAATGATCTGTTTAATTTTCTCCTGCACGCTGACCGAGGCGATCGCACCACCGTGGTCGCGTTTAATAGAACTGTTGAAGAAATATTTCAACTCAAAAATTCCCTGCGGTGTATACGCATACTTGTTGGTCGTAACCCGGCTGATGGTCGATTCGTGCATGCCGATGTCCTGGGCGACGTCCCTGAGCACCATCGGTTTCAAATGCGTGATGCCCTTTTCGAAAAATCCTCGCTGGTACTGCAGAATGCTCTCCATCACCTTGTAGATCGTCTTTTGCCGCTGGTGGATACTCTTTATCAACCAGGCGGCCGACCGCAACTTGTCTTGAATGTAACTGCCTGCCTCGCCGGAAACCTTGTCCTTGGCGCCGATCGATTTCCTGTAAAACGGGTTGACCCGCAGCTTAGGCATGCCGTCGTCGTTGAGCACGATGACAAAATCGTTGTCCATTTTGTAAACGTAGATGTCCGGGGTGATATACTGGGGCGTGTCGTCGGAATATTCGCGGCCCGGTCGCGGTTCGAGGCTCTTGATGACATTGACGGCCGCAACGATGTCATCCATGCCGACTTTCAAAGCACGGCCGATGGCCTTGTAATTTCTCTTCTCGAGATTCCCGAGGTGATTCTTGATGATTTCAGTGACAAGCGTATCGTCGATTTTGAGATGTCGGGCTTGGATCATCAGGCATTCGCTGAGATTCCGCGCGGCCACCCCGACCGGATCGAAGGTCTGGATGAGTGCCAATACCTCTTCGACCTTTTCCATTTCGGCACCCGTTATCCGGACAATTTCTTCCAAGGCGACATCGAGGTAGCCGTCCTGGTTCAGGTTGCCCACGATCAGGCTGCCGATGTTTTCCTCCAGCTTGTTCGGTGAGGTCATCAACAGCTGCCACAGCAGATGGTCGTTGAGGGTTTCCTTGCGGGCGATGAAGGCATCGTATTTCGGGGCTTCCCGGCTTTCTCCTTCGTAATTTACCCGGCCGGGCGTGTTGTATTCATCCAGATAATTGCTCCAGTCGATATCGTCCTGAATTTTATCTTCGATCGTCACCTCTTTGGCGGCGGCCCCGTCGTCGACGACCGGTTCGGTCGGCTCCAATAGTCGATCGTCGCCGGGTGCATCCTGCAGCTCTTCGAGCGCCGGGTTCTCCTCGAGTTCCTGGCGAATGGTGTCCATCAGCTCCAGGCGCGAGAGCTGCAGAAGCTTGATCGCCATCTGCAGCTGGGGCGTCATGATCAGCTGCTGCGTCAGTTTAAGCTGTTGTCTGAGTTCGAGTGCCATATTTTTTAAAGTCTAAATTCGTCTCCGAGGTAAATTTTTCGAGCAATTTCACTGGATGTTATGTCTTCGGGGGTTCCGGCGACAACCACCTTGCCCTCGTTCAGTATGTAAGCGGTGTCACAGGATTGCAGTGTATCGCGCACGTTGTGATCGGATATCAGAACGCCGATCCCGCGTTTTTTAAGATGCCCGATAATCTTCTTGATGTCAATGACAGCCAGGGGATCGACCCCGGCGAACGGTTCGTCGAGGAGCATGAACTTCGGATTGGTCGCCAGGGACCGGGATATCTCAAGCCGCCGTTTTTCGCCCCCCGAAAGCAAGGCGGCTTTTTGACCCGCCAGGTGCTTGATGCCGAGTTCTTCGAGCAGCAAATCCGCCCGTTCTTCCTGCTCCACCTTGGACATGGCGAGGGTTTCGAGAATGGCCAGAATGTTTTGTTTGACCGTCAGCTTCCTGAAAATCGAGGGCTCCTGCGGTAAATAACCGACACCCTTGCGGGCCCGAAGGTGCATGGGGTAATCGGTCATATCCTCCTCGTTCAGCAGCACCTTGCCCACATCCGGTTTTACCATGCCGACGGTCATGTAAAAGGTCGTCGTTTTTCCGGCGCCGTTCGGGCCGAGAAGACCGACAACGTGTTGGTTGGAGAGCTCCAGGCTCACGGAATCGACCACTTTTCTGCCGCCGTAGCTCTTGCCCAGATTTCGTAGAGACAATACCGTCATTTGGGTCTGACTTCCGCGCCCACTTTCGGCCACCCCGCTGTTATGCCCTGTATAGCAGATTTGATTATGGCATCCAAGAGCGCTGTCGCCGGGCGGTTATTTTTTTTCGGTCCTATTGAACACGGCCCTTACCCGTTTTTCCGGACCGCCGGACACCTGAAATCGGTCCGTGTCGAGGAAAAGAGTGATTTTGGATCCGCTGACCGTCCCCCCGCTGCCGGCTACCGTCGAATCCTCACCGGACAATTCGATCATGCGGGTTTGAGCATCGTAGGTCGCGCGTTCTGCGGTTGCCGTCAGTTCGCTTGAGACAATGCGCACATGGCCCTCGGCGACGATTTCACGAATGTTGGCACGGCCGACGGATTTCGGGGTCGCCGGCCGGTCGCTACGCTTGTAATGCACCTTTAGCCGGTCGGCCGTCAGGGTGTAATCTCCGCGGACGACCTTAACATTACCTATGAATTCAGCAGTTTCTGACGTATCATCACTGACCAGTTCGTCGGCTGTGATGGTGACCGGCTGCGACGGTTTTGCTGAAACGACGCCGGCTCCAAAGTCATCCGGCTCCGCCGCCACCGGGTAAATACAGACGCTGACCCATAAGAGCGACACGGCAGTGAAGATGCAGCAGGGCAGACACTTACAAAGAAAGATCCGCACTGAAGGTGCCCTTTACGTTGCCCTTGAAAACGACTCTTTTCTTGTCAAGCTCGAGGGTCATGCTGTCGGCGTTCAGTTGGAAACCGTCGCCGATTATCTCGACAGGGGACTGCGCGAAGAGAAATTGTGTTTCATGCCGGTAGTGAAGCTCATCAGCCAGGAGCCGTGAATCTTCGTTCTTTAATTCGACATGGCCGGTAATCATGACGTTGCGGGTTTCGGTTTCCAGCGTGCCGCTGTCGGCCGTCAGGTGGATGGGCGGTTGATTGTCGATAAAAAAGGTCATCGTCAGACGATCGAGTCGGATTTTTTTTTCGGCTTCGAGGTAGTGGGCCGTGGCCGCATCCAGCTGCCACTCCTTTTTTCCATCGCGGGTGGCTGTCTGG
>JAQAZR010000398.1:0-3595 GCA_032127235.1 Deltaproteobacteria bacterium | reverse complement strand
TTGAGTCGCTGTGTTTCAGAGAGTACAATACCATATTCACTACTGTTGTCCGCTGGTCAGGGTGAAGGTTGAGGTTCGGTCCCTTTTTTAAACATGGCGATGACGGCCCCTTGGGCATTTTCAGCAGCCGGCTTTCCGCTTATCGGATCGATGCTGATCCGCACGATATCGTCCGGAATATCGAAGTAATCGACAGGCTGAGACGCCAGCACTTCCTGCATGTAAGCCATCCAGATGGGAAGGGCGGCCCGGGCTCCGGATTCGCGATCGCCCAGCGTGTGAAAGTGATCACTGCCGACCCAGACCCCGCAGGCAATCGAGGGTGAGAACCCGATAAAAAGTGCGTCACGGTAGTCGTCCGTCGTGCCGGTTTTTCCGGCCAGTGGCCTTTTTATTTCCGCAGCACGCCTGCCGGTGCCTTCCTGTATGACCCCGACCAGCATGTCTGTCAGAATGGCCGAACCGGCGCGGGTCATGACCACTTTTTTTTGTGGTTTGGGCCGCCAGATCACCCGGCCGCTTGAATCCTGAATTTCCAAAATACCCCACGGCTCGATCCACTCCCCGCGGTTCGGAAAAACGGCATATGCCGCCGTCAAATCGATCAGGCTGACTCCGGAAGCGCCGAGGGCCAGCGTAAGGTTTGCGGTCAGCGGTGTGGAAATCCCGCAATCCTGGCTGAATCTGGCGACCGTAGACGGGCCTATCATCTCGATCAGCCGCACGGCCGGAATGTTTTTCGAACTCACCAGTGCGCTTCGCAGCGTTATTTCACCATCGTAGGTTTGTGAATAGTTTTCCGGTTGCCAGTCCATATCGGCCCTTGCTCCTTTGAAGGCAACCGGTGCATCCAATATCAGCCGGTTCTGCGAAAACCCGCGTTCCACGGCACTGGCATACACAAAAGGTTTAAACGCCGAACCTGGTTGGCGCACGGCATCGATGGCACGATTGAAAGGACTTTCATTGAAATCACGGCCGCCCACCATGGCGCGGATGCCGCCGCCGGTCACATCGAGTGACAGAAGGGCTCCCTGCAGGTCGTCGTTTGGCGGTTTGTCGTTGCCCGTCCGCTTCTCAATTGCCGCCAAACCTTCCGCTATCGCTGTCTCCGCCGCTAGTTGGTCACGGTAGAAAAGGGTCGTGAAAACCGTCATTCCCTCCTTATACAGTCTTGCCGGTCCGACGATTTCCTCCAGTTGTTTGCGGATATATTCGACAAAATAGGGCGCCTTTAAGGTTTGAGACGTTCGTCCCACCGTAGGAAGCGGTTCTGCCGAAGCCTCGCGGTAGACTGCCGGGGTAATAATCCCGGTCTCGGCCATTTGTTTGAGAACGATGTTGCGGCGTTTGACAGCCAGGTCCGAGTTGACCAGGGGCGAGTAGCGTGACGGCGATTTGGGCATGCCGGCGATCAGGGCGCATTCGGCCAAGCTCAACTCCTTCACAGATTTTCCAAAAAAAATCCGGGCGGCCGATTCGGCACCGTAGGCACCGCTGCCGAAATAGACCTGGTTGAGGTAGAAGGTCAGGATTTCGTCCTTGGTATAGCGGCGTTCCAGTTGAAAGGCCAGCAGGGCTTCCCGGAGTTTTCTGACCAGTGTTTTGCGCGGTGTCAGAAACAACGTTTTGGCCAACTGCTGGGTGATGGTGCTGGCCCCTTCGACGAACTCTCCGGCCCAGATGTCTTTAACCACGGCACGGAGAATCGCTTTCAGGTTGACACCGACGTGGTGGTAGAACTGGCGATCCTCGGTGGCCACCAGAGCCTTTTTCAAATAAGGCGGGATCATTTCGAGTGGCACCGGGTCCCGTTTTTCCTGAAAAAATTCGGCCAGGAGTTCATGGTCGATCGAAAAGACACGCGTAACGGCCGAGGGTTTGAATGACTCGAGGGCTCGAATCTGGGGCAAGTCGCGTGTCAGACCAATAAATGCGCCAACGGCCAAGCCGCACAGCATGCCGCCTGAAATGACGATAATGATCCATCGCTTTGATTTTTTGAGTTGGAAAAATGACATCGGACTGGAGGTACACTTCACATGCTACAGGATAAAAAAATAATGGTCATATTAGATGGAAATTCATCCTTTGGCAACCAACTTGACGGCAGGCGCGAGGGGGATTTTTTGCAAGGTCCTCTTGGATCTGGCGGTTACATGGCGGTGGCTGGGTTGAGCACACGATCAAGGGCCTGACTCAGTTCGAGAAGGCTGTATGGTTTGCCGGCCGCTGCGGAGAAACCATATTTTTTGTAGTCCTGCACTACCGGACTGTCCGAGTAGCCGCTCGAGACGATGGCCTTTGCCTGCGGGTCGATCTTAAGAAGGTGCCGAATCGCTTCTTCGCCTCCCATTCCGCCGCGGACGGTCAGGTCGAGAACAACGGCATCAAACGGCTGATCGGTTTTCAAGGCTTCCCCATAAAGTGCCACGGCCTCACTGCCATTGCGGGCAAACGCGGTTTCATACCCCAGTCTGGCAAGAATTCGTCCGGCCATATTGATGATCATCTCTTCATCATCCATTACGAGGATTCGACCGCAGCCGGGTATCGGTGTCGAGGCTTTGCAGGGCTTTGCCGCTGAGACCGCGGGTAAGGTTTTCGTCGATGCCGGCAGATAAAGCGTTACGGTTGTTCCCGCACCGGGCGAGGAGTCGACCGCCATTTTCCCGTCATGTTTTCGAATGATGGAGTGGCAGATCGACAAACCCAGACCCGTTCCCTTCTGATTGCCGCGCTCCTTGGTGGAAAAATAGGGATTGAATATCTTGTCCATATTTTCGGGCGCAATGCCTTGTCCCCGGTCTATGATGGAGAGCCGCACCCACCGGCCGGCCGTCGACACGTGCTCACCGTCAATATTTTGGACATTGCCGGCCGATACCGTTATGACACCGCCATCGGGCATGGCCTCGCGGGCGTTCATCACCAGATTGTGGACGGCCTGGCCGACCTGGGTCTTGTCGACGTCCACCAGCCATAGATCGTCCGCAACGTCGAACTGGCATTTTATGTTGGAACCGCTCAGCGAGAACTCCGCCACGCTGCGAACGAGGGCGGCCATATCGGTTGTCTCTTTCAGGGGGGCACCGCCCCTGGAAAATGTGATCAGTTTTTGGGTCAACGATTTCGCGACTATTGCCGCCTCGTTAACTTCGTTCAACAATCTGTAGACCATGTCCTGCGGGTCGACGTAGGATTGAATCAGGGAAACATTGCCGATGATGACCGTCAACAGGTTATTGTAATCATGAGCAATCCCACCGGAAAGGGCGGCAATCGATTCAAGCTGGCGGGCCCTCTGAAGTTCGTCTTCAGCTTCGATCGATTTTGAAATATCCCTATCGGAAAGGCTCTTTGCGCGGCCTCCGTTGGGGTGTTCTTCTGTTTCACCGCCGATTCCGCGTTTCATGGAAAAGACCTCTCTGTGTGGGTTTCCGCCCTGAGAATAGATTTAAAAAAAACGGTTCTTCTCCCTATCTATTGGGAGAAAGGGGTCATGGCTCCGGCTGGAATCATCACCTTTTTTGGAGATGATTCAGTTAAAATAACTGTGCAATGAAAAAATATGCAGAATTTGTTCCAATTATTT
>JAQAZR010000397.1:0-4879 GCA_032127235.1 Deltaproteobacteria bacterium | reverse complement strand
CAGGCTGCGAGCTGGATCATCATCACAAAAGTGTTTGATATCACGTTTAAACCGATTACCGGAGCTGGGTTTATGATGATCGCCGTCGCGACGCTGCTCGTAACCATCAGCGGTCTGCTGCCTTCGTGGACGACGTTGCGGAAAAGGCCGGTTGCATTTCTCAGGGAACAGACCCATGAATAATGCCATCATTCACGTGGTGTTCTCTTCCTGCCTGATTCTGGCGGCATGCGGGCAGGAAGAACCGCCGAGCGCGCCGCCGGATATACAGTTTACCGGCACCATTGTCGCCATGGGTGACAGCCTGACGGAGGGCTTGGGTGTACCGGAAGTAAAAACCTATCCGGCGCTGTTGCAAAAGGCACTTCGAGACAAAGGATACGACTACCGGGTTGCCAACGCCGGCATCAGCGGGGAGACGAGCAGCGGTGCTCGCTCCAGAATGGAGTGGGTGTTGCGAATGAAACCGGATATCATAATTCTTGAGACCGGTGCGAATGACGGGCTGCGCGGTCTCGATCCCGAGTTGATCCGACGCAACATCCGGGAAATGGTCGACGCCTTTACCGCAGAAGGCATCGTCGTCGTTCTCGCAGGAATGAAAACCCTTCCCAACCTGGGCCCTACGTACAGCAAGATGTTTGCGGATGTCTATACCGATGTGGGTGGCGATAACGATGTTATTTTGATTCCTTTTTTTCTCGAAGGCGTTGCCGGGGTTCCCAAGATGAACCAGCCCGACGGGATTCATCCGACTGAAGACGGATATGTGAGGGTGGTGGAGCACATTTTACCGTATGTGACCGAAGCCATTGCCCGGCATCAGAAACAGTCGCGTTGACCGAGCGGATAGTCTACCGGAAGCATCAGGATGACACCATGACGAACCAGCCGTATGCTTACGATCTGGATGAGGCGCAGATTCGCCGCGAACGCCGGAAAGCTCGCGAAATCAGAGTCAGCCAATGGTGGAAAAGGCGCCTGGCCAAGGGTATCTGTCACTATTGCAACCGTGAAACACCCTCCGATAGCCTGACGATGGACCACATCGTGCCGATTGCGCGCGGCGGCCGCAGCACAAAAGGCAACCTGGTAACGGCCTGCAAGTCTTGTAACAACAAGAAGAAGCAGCTGCTGCCGATGGAATGGGAAGAGTACCTGGCCGAGTTTAAAACGCAGACGCTCTGATGGCCGATGGAATTATAACCTCGGATCATCAATCTGTTTTTCTGCTTTACAGCCTTTTAAATCCATGTTAGCTATCTCATTTTTAGCAGCACAACTTACGGGTAAAAGGCGAAAAGATGAAAAAAAAAGACGTTGAATTTTTCAAGGAACTTCTCACCAAACGACTCGATGAGTTGCTCAATCAGGCCGACAATACCGTTTCAGGGATGACGTCACCCAAAGAAAATTTCCCGGATCCCACCGATCGGGCCACACTCGAGGCCGATCGGAATTTCATGCTGCGCATCCGGGACCGTGAACACAAGCTCATCAAGAAAATCAAGAAAGCCTTGGATCGCATTGAAAACGGTACCTTCGGTATCTGTGAATCCTGTGGCGAGGAAATTTCGATTAAACGGCTGAAGGCCAGGCCGGTTACCTCGCAATGTATTGAATGCAAATCCAAAGAAGAGGCTTTGGAGAAAGCCCTTGGATTGTAGAGAACAACGGGGAATCGATCTACACATTCATTCCACAGCTTCAGATGGTACCCTCACGCCGGCTCAAATCCTCGACCTCGCTCAGGAACAGCACCTCGACGCCATTGCCATAACCGATCACGACACGATTGACGGCTCAAAGGAAGCGTTGCAGATCGGTATTCCATCCTGCCTTCATTTCTTGACCGGGGTCGAACTCAGTGCGGCGTCCCCTCCCTTCCTTCGCCGTTCCGGAAGTTTCCACATCCTGGGGTACGGCCTTCGTCTGGATGACGACGAGTTGAATCAGACGCTTCTGGTCTTGCAACACGCCAGGAAGAATCGAAACCCCGCCATAATTGAAAGGCTCTGTCGGCTCGGCTTTGGCATGACACTGGACGAAGTCGTCGAGATGGTCGGTGAGAGCCAGATCGGCCGTCCCCATATTGCCCGGGTCATGCTTCAAAAAGGGTATGTGCACTCTATTGATGAGGCCTTTGACCGCTATTTGGGCACCGGTAAACCGGCATACGTGGACAAATATCGAATTTCCTGTCAGCGGGCGCTCGACATCATTCACAGCGCCGGCGGTATTCCGATTTTGGCCCATCCCTATCTTCTCAGCATCAAGGATGCTGCTGAAGTGGAAAAATTGGTCGTTTCGCTGAAAAAAATGGGGCTCGAGGGAATCGAGGCCTTGTATCCGGAGCATCCGCCACACGCAACGGCCTACTATAAAGAACTGGCTGACCGGCATCATCTGTTAATAACCGGCGGCACTGATTTTCACGGCAGCCTGAAACCTGACATTCAGTTGGGTATCGGTTCCGGCGATTTCCAGGTCCCCTTCGCGCTCTATGAACAGCTTATTGACCGGCTGGCGCGATACTCCGCTCGCTTTTAAGATAAGGGCTCACTATGGAATTCAACGCATTTGTGCAAAAATTGGGTTACCAATTCACAGACGAGGCGTTGATTTCAGAGGCGTTTCGCCACAGTTCCTATGTCAACGAACAGGCCGACAGCGGTTTAAGGGACAACGAGCGGCTGGAATTTCTCGGAGATGCCGTTTTGAATCTGGTCGTGGGATACCTTTTGATGCAGCGCTATCCGGAAATGAAGGAAGGCGATCTCTCCAGGACGAGGGCCAACCTTGTCAATGAATCGCAGTTGGCCGAAATTGCCCGTAATATCGATCTCGGAGCCCACATCATGCTCGGCAAGGGTGAGTTGCTGAGTAACGGCTGCGAGAAAAATTCCATTTTGGCCGACACGTTCGAGGCCGTCGTCGCGGCTGTTTTCCTGGACGGTGGCTTCAACACTGCCTATCGGATCATCGACATCCACCTGGCCCCCTTACTCGAGGAAATCCACACCCTCAGCTCCGGCCAGGACTTCAAGAGCCAACTGCAGGAACTGGTTCAGGTCAACCAGCAGCAGATGCCGGACTATGCAGTGATTGATGAGAACGGCCCGGACCACGACAAGACCTTCTGCGTTCGGTTGGTGGTCCTGGACCTGATCACCGAAGGCTGCGGGAAGAGCAAGAAACAGGCCGAACAGGATGCCGCCAGAAATGCACTAGAGATCCTGCGCAACGGTCGACCATAAGAAAACGCCATCCTCGGCCGGTTTGCAGCTACACTTGCCTTGAGAGCAAAGACGGTTTTGGAAGAGCCCGGTCGGCGAAAAGCGATGCAACAGATTCCCAAACCCCTTATTGTTCCCGTATTTCTGCCCCATGCCGGATGTCCGCACCGCTGTGTTTTCTGCAATCAACATGCGATTACCCGTGCCCCGTCCGGTCTTCCCTCAGAATCTGAGCTGGAATCCGCCATAGCCCAATTTTTAAATTATACCCTCAAACGGCATTCAACAATACAAATCGCTTTTTTTGGTGGGAATTTCCTGGGACTGGACATTGCCGCCGTGGAGGCTTTATTAGGGTTGGCGCAACGGTTCGTGCAGGACGGCCGTGTCGACAGTATCCGCTTTTCGACACGACCGGACACGATTGACCGGAAGCGCTTGGATGTTCTTGCCGGCTTTCCCGTTCGTACCGTCGAGCTTGGCGTCCAGTCGATGGTTGATGATGTGCTGCGCCGATCGCGGCGGGGACACACGGCCGCCCAAACCGTTGCGGCGGTAAAGCTTCTCAAGGCCGAGGGGTACGCAGTCGGCCTGCAGATGATGGTCGGTTTGCCTGGCGATACCGGCGACCGCGCTTTGGAAACCGCGCACCGACTGGTCGACCTGCAACCCGATTTCATCAGGATCTACCCGACGGCCGTCTTGAAAGGAAGCCTTCTGGCTGCATGGCACCGTGCCGGTCGCTTCACGCCGTTGTCCCTCGAAAGTGCCGTCGAAGTGGTGAAAGCGATCTATGTTATTTTTTACCGACAAGACATACCGGTGGTGCGCATGGGGCTGCAGTCGGCGGGCGACCTGGTGGATGCTGACGCGGTTCTGGCGGGTCCTTGCCACCCGGCTTTCGGCCATCTGGTTCACGCGGCGCTGTTCCTGGAAATGGCCCGCCGGCTTCTTTCACACCGGGAGGGCCGGGCGCCGACGGTCACTTTGAAGACCCATCCGCGCAGCATCTCAAAGATGAAGGGGTTGAAACTTTGCAATATCGATGCCTTGCGCCGGCAGTTCAATCTTCAGAGTCTGACAGTCGAACCGGACCCGACTCTGCCCGAGGACGGTTTGCGGCTGCACGGCGCTGAGACGGTTGTTACCTACCGTCACCTGGCGGAACGACGACTGTTTTGACATTCGACCGCACCCCGAAAGGGGTCCGGAGATACCGCTTTTCATGATCCATTTTTCACGTCCGTCCGCGGTTGTTTCAAAACGCGGACGGGATGCGAGACAACCAAGAGCAAGGGCGACATGCGTCTGCGGGTAATTCTTTTGGTCCTGTCTCTGCTGGCGGTCTTTTCGGCTGCTGCCGGCGGTTATTTCTATTATTCGGCCGTCAATGCCGCCGCCTTGAAGGAAGCCGAAAGACAGGCAAGGGTGCGCCTCGAGATACTGACCAAGAGCATTTCCTCGTTTCTTCTGGAGAACACGAAGGTGGTCAGGTCGCTGGCGGGAATGGACGTCTTTTCGGAGGCCCTTTCTGTGCCCGGTCAAGCGTTTATCGAAAGCGCCAATTCAATGCTGGATCATTTCAGAAAAACACTCGAAGTGGATGTGTGCTACTTAATGGATGCGAACGGGACCACGATCGC
>JAQAZR010000396.1:0-8392 GCA_032127235.1 Deltaproteobacteria bacterium | reverse complement strand
TCGTCTCCGAGCGGCAAAATGCGCAGGGCCGGCAGTCGCGGTGCCAGCAGGAGCCGCGAGAGCAGATGGGCCGCTCGCACGATAAGAACGGCCGCCAGGTAGGTGGCCACGAGCACGCGCTGGGGCATCGTGCGGTTCAGGAAGAGATAAAAGATGATCAGAACGGCGGCTGCGAACACACAGATGGAGACCAGATCGAGCAGTCCGCGCAGACCGAGGGCGCTCATTTTTGTCCTCCAGTCGACCGGCAGCGTGGCCGCGATGCGCCGGCGGACGGCGGCCGTATACCGGTTAAACACGAAGTCGATGAAAAAGGCCGCCAGGAAGACAGCGATGGCACTGATAATGACCCTGGCCGAGTTGGTGTCCCGTTCCCCTTTACCCAGGTAGGTGTAGAGAGAGGGGATTTGGGTCATTTTCGTGTCGTCGTCTGATTTGAGTGCCTCGACGCGCAGTCGGATCAAATCGACCTTGGCCCTGACGGCGTCGATGAAACCGGCAATACCGGTCATCTCTTTTTGGGGCGCTGCTGCCGCGGCCTCTTCGGCGGCTTGTTTTTTCAGGGCTTCGATCAGCAGGCGCCGCACCTGTTCGTCGCTGAGGGCGGCCATGAAGTCGTCGACCTTGTCGGCTTCGATGTGCTCGGGCAGGCGGGTTGCATCCGACGGCGCCGGTTTGCTTTTTTCTTTCTGGGGCTTGAAGATCATCGGTTGAGCGGCATCGGCCCGAAACGTATCGAGGCCGAAGGAAGTCAACCCGGCGCAAACCGCTATGGCAACAGCGGTAAGGATGACATATCGCCCCCAATGGTATCTGGCAGCCGGCATTTTTTTATTCCTTATCCATTCGCATCCTAAACAACTTATTCGGACTGTTTCAGTTCGCTGCTACTCGGAGTAAGGGATCCAACGCTTGACGATACTCTCGAGTTGCCCGTTCTTGGTGATGCTCTCGAGGAAACGATCAGCGGATTCCTTCAGTCCGGGGTCGGTTTTGCGCATTCCCCAGGCAAGATATTCGTCGGTCAGCGGCGAGGGCAACACCGTTAAATCCGCCGATTGATTTTGCGCCAGCATCATGAGCAGGATCGGTCCGTCTTGAACGAACACGTCGATTCTGTTCACCAGCACGGGCGTCAGCAGAGCATCGAGGGCCTCCCGGGTTGATGAGTAAGCGGTGATCTTTTGGGCGGATGCGAAATTGTTGTTGACATAGGTTTCGCCGGTTGTGCCCTTGACGACACCGAAGCGCATTGCGGGCGCCTGGCCGAGCAGGCCGTAAAAAGACACCGGGAAACGATTGGCCTCTGCCTTTCGAACCATGGCCATCAGGCCTGACCTGTAGTAGGGCTGGCTGAAAGCGATGCTCATCTTGCGCATATTCGTAATCGACATCCCGGACATGATGATGTCGGTGCGATTTTCCAGCAGGGCGGGAATCTGGTCGTCCCATTTGAGATCGACAAAACGGAGGGTTTTGCCGATAAAGCGGGCAAATTCGCGTGCCATGTCGGCGTCCAGGCCCACAATTTCCTCGGACTGTTTGAAAACGAAGGGGGGTGAAGTGGTGGTCACCCCGACCCTCAGCGTTGCGGCATCGGCAACTTTTGGCTCTGAAGGCGTTTTAGTGGTTTGAGCACAACCGGCCACCAGAAATGCGAAGATAAGGCCTGCGAAAATAAGTTTGCGGTGATAGGTGAAAGCTGCGGTCGACATCACTTAACCTCCCTGCGCTCTTTTGCGGCTTATAATGATTGTCAAAAAATGCGGCTTAAGACTTCTCATAATACGCAATGACGATAAAGGTCAACAGGTTAACACGCTTCATTTGAGGTCCGGCCGCAGGGATCGGCGGCAGGGTGGCGGTCCACGTAACGCGGCCAATCCTTGACCCCGAGGCGCACCCTATCCGGCATCGGTTGATTCTGGGGACAGGCTTATGGTTTTTGGGGGAAATTTTTTCGTGCGCAAGGGGTCATCCGTGAATCACAGGTAGAAAGTGATTCCGCGATTGATGAACTTGTCAACCGCCGATAGAGGACATCTGACAGGAAACCCCGGACGGTTCGTTGACCGCCAGATCATGATCAGACGGTTTTTTCTCAACCGCCCGACGAAAGATCGCCGCCAGCTTTTCATTCGATTCCCCGGTCCTTAGGGGGCCCTTCAGATCGAGTTGGTGGTCCGACAGAAGGCACGGGCGCAGTTGGCCGCTGGCCGTCAGGCGCAGCCGATTGCAGCTGCTGCAGAAATGGTGGCTCAACGCGCTGATGAAACCGATTTCGCCGACGGCCCCCTCGAGCCTGAAGCGCTCGGCGGGTCCATCGGCGGGATTTTTCTCAATCGGCATCAGGTGACCGATCGACGCAATACGGTCCTTTATTTCAGGGACCAATATCGGCGGCCCGAAGTGAACGCGTGATTTTCCGATCGGCATGTATTCGATGAAGCGGATGTGAAAGGCGTGCGAGAGGGTGAGGCGGGCGAAATCGAGAAATTCATCGTCGTTGGTGCCGCGCAAGGCGACGACGTTCAGCTTGATGGGATCGATGCCGGCCTTTCTGGCCGCCGTGATGCCGTTCCAGACTTTGTCGAAATCGTCCTTGCCGGTTATGGTGGCAAACTTGTCCTTCCGCAAGGTGTCCAGGCTGACATTGATCCGCCGGATGCCGGCATCCCAGATGCATCCGATGTTTTCCTCGAGGAGAACGCCGTTGGTCGTCAGCGTCACTTCGTCCAGACCGGCCATTTGGGATATGGCGGCCAGGAATTCGCAGACACCTTTACGGACCAGCGGTTCGCCGCCGGTTATCCTGATCTTGGAGATGCCCAGATCGACGCCGACCCGGACGATGCGCAAAATCTCCTCGTAGCGCAGAATGTCCGTGTGGTCCAGCCGGGGAATCTGATCCGATGGAACACAATAGACACACTTTAAATTGCAGCGATCGGTGATTGAAATCCGAAGGTAGTTCAAGTGGCGATTGTAACGGTCGACAAGCCGATGAGGCGACATTCAGGATGATCCTTTGAAAAAGTTTAGTTTGAAGTTAGCGCCGCTTTGCGAATGTGTCAAACGGCGCCCTGTTAATCCATCGGTATTCGGGGACCCTCTTTGTGCGTACGGTTGTTTTCAACAGCAAGTGGGCTATTTCACCGCCGGTTGTTGCTTCGGTTTCATACGGCGCAGAACTCGGCGTCAAGCGGACCTAACCCCATCGCAGGCCCGGTTTTGAAAAAAATATCTGATGCGAACCCGGCGGTTTCGGTCTGTCAGGGGGCGGGGGGTTTGCCGTAGTGACGCACAATGGATGCGACCAGCCCGGGGATCGTGAAGCTGTCGGCGGTGAGGTGCACCTCGAATCCCAGTTTTCGGGCCGTCTCCGAAGTGATGGGGCCGATGCTGGCGACGGTGACGCGTTTGATCAGTTCATCGAAGCGGTCCCGGGGCAGCAGTGATTTGAAATTGGTTACCGTGGATGAACTGGTGAAGGTGATCATGTCGATGGATCCGCTCTCGAGCTGTTCGACCAGCCGCTCTGCCCGCTCTTCGGCCGGACGCGTGCGGTAAACGGGGACCTCATCGACCATGGCCCCCATTTTCGACAGCTGTTCGGGCAGAATCGGCCGCGCCTCGGCCGCCCGCGGAAGCAGGATTTTTTGGCCGGCGACGTCTTTCTTTTCAAAAGCCGCCACCACCGATTCCGCCTGGTAGCTTTCCGGAACGATGTCGCTGGTCAACCCGAATTCAAAGAGTTTCGCGGCGGTGGCCGGGCCGATCGCGGCGGTGCCGATCCGGCCCAGGACCCTGACATCCCGACCCCGGCTGAACAGCCGTTCGAAGAAGAATTTAACGCCGTTGACGCTGGTGAAGATCAGCCAGTCGTATTCGGCGATGCGATCGAGGGCCTGGTCCAGAGGCGCCCAGTCGGCCGGCGGTTCGATCGTTATGGTGGGGTGTTCCAGGCAGTCGGCGCCCAGTTCGGAGAGGTGTCGAATCAGGTCGCTGGCCTGGGCCCGGGCGCGGGTCACAACGATGCGTTTTCCGAGGAGCGGCCGATTGTCGAACCACTTCATCCGGTCCCGCAGCCGCACCACGTCACCGACCACGATGATGGCCGGGGCCTTGAGGCCGGCCTGCGTGACGCGCTCCACGATGGTCGCAAGGGTGCCGGAGACCGTCTGCTGGTGCGGCGTCGTGCCCCAGCGGACCAGCGCCACCGGCGTGTCGGTTGGTTTGCCGTGCCGGATCAGGCTGCCGGTGATCTGCGGCAGGTTTTTGACGCCCATCAAGAAAACCAGGGTCCCGATTCCCTTCGCCAATGCGGCCCAGTCGATGGTCGATGTCTCCTTTTCAGGATCCTCGTGGCCGGTGATGAAGGCGACGGTCGAGGTGACTTTTCGATGGGTCAGGGGGATGCCGGCGTAAGCCGGGGCGGCAATGGCGGAGGTGACACCCGGCACGATTTCAAACGGGATGCCCGCATCGATCAGGACCTCTGCCTCCTCGGCCCCACGGCCGAAAATAAAGGGGTCGCCTCCCTTCAAACGGGCGACGGTCGCACCTGCCTTTGCTTTTGCAACGATCAGTGCGTTGATCCCATCCTGAGAAAGCGTGTGGTCGCCGCCTTTCTTGCCGACGTATATCAGTTCGGCGTTCTCACGGACATGCCGCAGCAGGGTCGGTGCGGCCAGGTAATCGTACACGATCACATCGGCCCTGCGGATGATCTCGAGCCCCCTGACGGTAATCAGACCCGGATCTCCGGGACCCGCACCCACCAGGTAAACCACGCCTTTTGACGGATTATTTTCCATAAGCGGCCAGTTTCTCCAGGACCTTGTCGGCTCCCTTGGCGAGGAGCCGCTCTGCGAGTTCGCGCCCGACGACCTCAGCGGTGTGCGCCGGACCGTTGTGCCGATCCCGGTATACGGTTCGGCCGTCGATATCCGCAACCAGCCCTTCCAGATTCAACCGGTCGCCGGTGATCGTACCGTGGGCGGCAATCGGAACCTGGCAGCTGCCTTCCAGGCGATGCAGAAAAGACCGTTCGCCCAGTACGGCCAGGCGTGTCGGCGTATGGTTCAGCACGTCCAGTTTTTCGGCGATGGCACGGTCATCCTGACGGATTTCGATGCACAGGGCCCCTTGGCCGGCCGCCGGCAGCATGACCGCCTCCTCGAGTTGCTCGGTGACGCGATGCGTCAGTCCGAGTCGCCGGATTCCGGCGGCCGCCAGAACGATCGCGTCGAGTTTCTCGGTCGGATCATCCAGTTTTCTCAAGCGGGTGTCCACATTGCCCCGCAGTGCTACGATTTCGATGTCGGGGCGTGCACAGCGCAATTGTGCCGCCCGCCTCAGGCTGCTGGTGCCGATTCGGGCGGAAAGGGCCAATTGCGCAAAAGGCGTGTCTTTTCTGGCAATGAGAACGTCGGCCGGATTTTCACGCGCGGGGATCGGACCGATACAAAGCCCCTGCGGCAAGTCGGCCGGCATGTCCTTCATGCTGTGGACTGCCAGATCGATTCGACCCTCCAGGAGAGCCTCTTCGATTTCTTTGACGAAAAGTCCCTTGCCGCCGACGTCGGCCAGCGGGACGTCGAGTATTTTATCGCCTTTGGTGGTGATGGTGACGAGCTGGATCGAAAGGGAAGGGAAGTGTTTGAGCAGTTCCGACTGAACCCAATTGGCCTGCCACAGAGCGAGAGCGCTCTTTCTGGTCCCGATTCTGACAACACCCTTCATGATCAGTGGCCGCAGCTCGAACAGCTGGTCCCAGAGCACCCGCTGCAGGAGGACCCAGCCGACCTGGAAACCGTCTGGCCGCCGCCCCCCTTGCTGACAAAGCCGCAGGTCGACATCAGACGGCAGACATCGGCACCCTTGCAGGCTGGGCAGTCCGGTTTTTCGTCACCAAACACCAGACACTCGAATTCCTCGTTGCAGTTCAGGCAGTGATACTCGTAAATCGGCATGATAGGATCTCCTCGAATACGGTGAGGCCGTATGTGTTATCCCTCAAAACGAAGATCGTATCTTAATCAACCCGCGGAAAAAATCAAGGTTCTATTTTTTGAAGTGTTTCGGAAAGAGGATGCGCTCCACCAAGTCGCAGAGTATGTGTGCCATGATCAGGTGGGTCTCCTGGATGCGGGCGGTCGAATCAGAACTCACGGTCAGCGACAGGTCGGCCATCACGGCCAGCCGACCTCCGCGGCCGGTCATGGCGACAGTGGCCATCTTCTTTTCCCCGGCCGCCTCGATGCCTTTCAAAACGTTTGCCGAGTTGCCGCTGGTGCTGATGGCCCAGGCGACATCGCCCTTTTTACCCAGGGCGTGGATTTGTTTGGAGAAAATGTCGTCAAAATGGTAGTCGTTGCCGATGCTGGTGAGAATCGATGTGTCGGTCGTGAGGGCGATGGCCGCCAGGGGCGGACGTTCGATAGCGAAACGGTTGACGAATTCGGCCGCTATGTGCTGGGCGTCGGCTGCACTGCCGCCATTTCCGAAAATGAGCACCTTGCGGTCGGAGGCCAGGCATTCGGCCAGGCGTTGGGCGCCGGTTTCGAGTTTGTCCAGGTTTTCTTTTACGGAACGGTCTTTGACCGCCAGGCTTTCGGCCAGGATGGAGAGGATACGGTTTTCCATGGTCAGGAGGCTTTGTCCAGCAGCCGGCTCTGAACTTCCGCGAGTTGCGCTGCGGAATCACACCCCAGAGCGACCGCTTTCTGAAATTCGTCACGGGCTTCCGACAGACGGTCTTCTTTTAAAAATAGACACCCGAGTCGATGGTGAAAGAGACCGTTTCGCGGAGCGATCGCCGTGCTGTGCCGGCAAAAAAGCGTTGCGATATCGGTGTTTTTGCCCATGACATGATACAGCCAGCCCAGGCCGGAGAGTGAAGCGGCGTCATTGGCGTTGAGCCGCAGCGACTTTTTATAGGCCGCAACGGCTTCGTCGCGTCTATCGAGGGCGGCATAACATTCACCGATAAGAGCGTGAACGACGCTCGACTGCGGCTGCATGGCGGCGGCTTTTTCGAGATAGATCCGACCTTTTTCAGGCTGGCCGTCCTCGAGGTAGAGTTTGCCCAGTTGCAACCTGACCTCGAGGAGGTTGTGGGGCCGATTGTCGACTTCGAGCAGGTGCGCTCGGGCTTTGTCACGCTCGTCCAACAACAGGTGGACGAGGCTGGCATTGTAATGGGCCAGGGCCTCTTCGGCATCAAGGGCCATTGCTTCCTTGAACTGGGCCAGGGCGCTCACGAATTCGCCGGTCACGCCGTAGCAAACACCCAGGCTGTTGTGCAGGTTCGCATTTGCCGGGTCGAGCTTCAGGGCGGTCTTGTATTCGTCGATGGCCTTCTGGTATGCGCCCTCGTCGTAGAGCCTGTCGCCGCTGATGTTGAGACTGATGGCATCGAAGGAGACCAGGCTGTCGGGCCCGAAAAATTTTGCGTGTTCGAGGGCCTTGCGGGCATTGTCGAGGATTTTGTCCTTGGGATAGTCGAGGGTCGGAAAAAAGGCCAGACCGATCGTGACGGAGGGGCCGGCGTCGGCTGCCACTGTTTTTTTGATCTCTTCGGCCCATGCGAGCGTCGGCGACGGGTTGCAGCCGGGCAGAAAGCATCCGAAGGCGGTTGAATCGAGCAGTCCCCAGAGACCGGATACCGATCGACACGCCCTCTCGAGGGCGCGGGCCACCGTTGTCCGGATGTCCGGTTCCTTTTCGGAATCGACGGCGCCGTCCGCAAGCCGGCAGGCGTCGATTTGAAAAACGGCAGCCGCAAATTCTGAGACGTTTTCCAGGCTGCTCATGGCGCGGACCATTAGAGATTTAGCGCTGAGAAGGCAGGGGTAGGCCAGTTCCAGTGCTTTGGCATCCTTGTCCGGCTCGATGACACACGCCGGCCGGGGAACGGTTTCGGACCGGGCCTTCGAGAGGAGAAAGTTGCGGGTCTCGGCGGCATCGGGGCTCAGTTGATGCGGTTTCTGCGTCATCATCAGTCCTCAAGTCAGTAGCGTTTCAATTGCGCTCCGGATGGTCTCCAGCTCGTCGTCCTGGAGGGTCCGCATATCCATTGTGTAGAGGTCATCCTCGATTCGGCCGATGATCGGGGGTGAATTCAGGCGCAGACTTTTTTCGATGGCGTTGGCCGACAGACCGTCGATTTTCACACCCAGGCCCTTGCTGGGCAGCTCCAGCAGCGGCAGTGAACCGCCGCCGGGCCGTGAGACGAGATCCAGAGACGCGACCGTCAAGCGTCTGCGACCGGTGCTTTCAAGCATTTTTTTCAGGCGCCCGGCTTTTTCCTCCAGGGTCGCGATCGGCTGCAGCATCATCCGCAGGGTGGGAATCGCCTGCACCGCCTTTTCTTCATCCCGGTACAGTC
>JAQAZR010000395.1:0-4880 GCA_032127235.1 Deltaproteobacteria bacterium | reverse complement strand
TGCGGCAGTAAAGGTGCCCCGTGATTCAAACTCGGTCAAACTGGCTTCCCTTTGCCGGACTTGTCGTGGCGATGGTGCTGTGGGCCAGTTCGTTTATCGTCTTGAAACTCGCTTTTCGCAGTTATCATCCGATGGTGGTGATATTCGGCCGCTTGGCGGTCGCCAGCATCTGTTTTCTATTCTTCATTCACCGACTGCGGGCCGTCACCATTCACCGGGGAGACTGGAAACCGATCCTGTTCATGGCTTTTTGCGAACCCTGTCTCTATTTTCTGTTCGAAGCCAAGGCAATAGAAAACACGGCCGCCTCGCAGGCCGGTATGATCTCAGCCCTTTTGCCACTGATGGTTGCCGTGGCCGCCCGGGTATTTCTGAAAGAAACCATTACCCTCAAGACAGTGCTCGGCTTTGCACTGGCCATCAGCGGCGCCGTCTGGCTGAGTTTGAGCGGCGCAGCATCATCGTCGGCACCCAATCCTCCTCTGGGCAATTTTCTCGAGTTTGTCGCCATGGTGTGCGCTGTCGGTTACATCATTACACTCAAAAAACTCACCGCGCGCTACAGTCCCCTGTTGCTGACCGCTTTTCAAGCCTTCGTCGGCAGCCTTTTTTACCTGCCGATTTTGTTTCTGCCGTCGACCCGACTACCGTTGCAATACGATCTCGGGGGCACGTTGGCCGTCATCTATCTCGGGGCGTTTATCAGCTTTGGGGCCTACGGGCTCTACAATTTCGGCGTCAGCCGCATCCCGGTCAGCCAGGCGTCCGCATTTGTGAACCTGATCCCGGTTTTCACGGTTCTGCTGGGGTGGCTGATCTTGGGCGAGCAGTTCACACCGACTCAGTATCTGGCGGCTCTTCTGATATTGACGGGTATTTTCCTCAGCCAGGATCGCCCGGCAAGCGCTTTTCGTCCCCGGACACTTCGAAACCAGAGCGCCTGATAATGGGTCCGCCGGGACCTCAGGGGTCACGAAAAAATTAGGTCACAATCTCGCATGGGCTCTAACGGAGGATGTCTGGAAAAAATATGGCGTATCGGAAGGAATTTATTCACAGCGGCAAGCGAAGGTAAACACGCTCCCGTAAATTCAGGTGAGCGGCGGACGGATGAGAGCCGCGACAATGCGACCGCCCACCATAAAAGCGTGCGGTTGTGACCGAAAATCCCCTCACCTGCGGGTCAGTAGATAAGATCTGTACCCTTCTGCGTCAACCGAAGGCTGTCATCCGGTTCTTTGAGGTGCTCAACCAGGCCACTGGACACGAGTTCTTTAATGGCTTGTTTGAAAATCTTTTTCTCCTGGTTGTCCAGGCTTGTAAAATAATCCACTTCCAGCCAATTCGGCGGCAGCGTGTCATTTTCGCTGCCAAGTGATCGAAACTTGTCAAGGATTTCCCTTTTTATCGTCTTTTTATCTTTGTGCATTTTACCCTCCAGTATGGCACAACCGGTTATCGCCCTCTGAGACAGTCACATCGATAGACCCCGGTGGTTCGACAAGGTTACAGCAAGCGCACTGGCGGCCACACCGTAGCGCAAAATCAACGCATTGATATTATATCATATTGATACCATATAGACAGTCGTCACGCAATGAGATAGTGGAGCCGCGCGTTAAAATCTTGTTATCGCCAGAGGTCCGGCCGCTCGGCATCCGACAGGTAAAATGATTACTTTCCAGCGGGTCTTTGGAGGCCCGGATAAAACTGTCCTTCATTATGGGACCGGTTTCAGGCAGGCCCGTATTTGGGGCAATAGTTCCGCTGATGTCGCCAAAAGATGATCCTCGATTTTCTGACCGTCGAGGTAATCATTGAGAAAGAAGTCACTGCCGTCGATTTTGCAGAACCTGCCCCCGGCCGATTCAATGATGACCCGCGCAGCGGCCAGATCCTGAAAAGACTCGTTGGCCACGATGGCAGCGTCCGCTCTTCCCATGGCGACGTAGCAGATATGGGCTGAGGTGCAGCCGAAGGATCGGATCTTTCCCTGAAAATTGGTATTGAAGCGGTTGTGAAATCGTGAAAAAGTCAGCAGCAGACTCTCGTCGCTGGTTGAATCGATGCCGGAAATCCGAATGCGCTCATTGCCCCAGAAAGCGTCCCGACCGGCCCGGGCGTGGAAAAGATCTCCGGTGGCCGGCATAAAAAAAACGCCGAAAATCGGCCAGAAATTTTCAATCAAGGCCAATGAACACCCCCAGATGGGAATACCGGCCTGAAAATTGGCAACACCATCCAGCGGATCGAAAATCCAAAGATACCGCTCCTTTTCATGAGAATAATCCGTACTTTCCAATGTGTCCTTGAACAGGTGATGCCCCGGAAATCGGTTTTGCAGTTCGGTTTTGAAAAATTCGGACAACCGCAACTCCGCTGTGGTTACAAGGTCTTCGTCGAAACGGGTCTGATGCTGCCCCTTGCCGTAAAAGGCCAGAGCTTTTTCACCGACGCCATGGATAATGTCCATTGCGAATCCGGTTAATTCCTCGATGCCATATTCTTGTTCCGCTGCCATTATGTCTCCTTCGAATCAAAATAGTGGGGGTCGATCGATAGGTGCTGAAATTGAAAAAGGGGCAGTGTGCCATTGCGCGTGGAGGGCGTGATAAGATACAAATAGATGAACAAATGGGTTTGCAGATCGGATTTTGGTGGTCGGCGATGGAAGCCGCAGAATCAATTCACAGATCATAGGGCGTCAGACTTTCATAGCCGTCATCGGTTACAAGGATGGTCTGTTCAAACTGGGCTGACAGCGACCCGTCGCGCGTCACCGCCGTCCAGTCGTCGTCCAGGACTCTCAGGTAGCGCTCACCGAGGTTGATCATCGGTTCAATGGTAAAGACCATACCGGGCACCAGGGTGAGTCCGTCGCCCTTGCGACCGAAATGGGGCACTTGGGGGGATTCATGAAATTCATACCCGACCCCATGTCCGACGAATTCGCGCACGACCGAACACCCTTGCCCCTCGGCGTATTGCTGAATCGCGAACCCGATGTCGCCGATGGTGTTTCCGGGGCGAACCTTTTCCCTTCCGAGCCGCAGGCCCTCCCGGGCTACGGCTACGATCTTTCGGGCATCCGGCCCTGGCGTACCAACGAAAAAGGTCTTGTTGGCGTCGGCAAAATAACCGTCGAGTATGGTGGTGATATCGACGTTGACGATGTCGCCTTCCCGCAGCTCACGCTCTCCAGGAATGCCGTGGCAAATCACTTCATTAACCGAGACACAAACGCTCTTTGGAAATCCCCGATAGTTCAACGGTGCGGGTATGCCGCCGTGTTTAACGGTGTGTTCATGGACCAGCGTGTTGATAACATCGGTAACGGTCCCGGGACGGATCACGGCTTCCACCAGATCGAATGTTTCCAGGACCAGTCGCCCGGCGGTCCGGATGCCTTCGACGGCCTTCTCATCTTTCAAATGGACTTTGAACTTTCTTGCGTAGGCCGTCCGGTTGTCCTCCGTCGGTCCGTCATCTTTGCCGAGGCAGCATTTTTTATATTTCAGTCCGCTGCCGCAGAGGCAGGGATCGTTCCGGCCCACTTTCGATTTGTTCATTATTTTCAAAATCCTTCAATCCGCATGCGCGCCGTCGGAAACGCCCGTTGGCGGTATATGATGCACAGCCCCGGAAATCAATAGAAAATAAGTCATCAACCCCGTCGGCGGGCGGCAATCCCGATCCAGTTTTCAAGCGTGTCGATCGCCAGTATATCGAATCGGTGGTCCTCCAGGGCTGAGAGGACCCGCTCTTTGTGCTGTGAAATAATTCCGGAACAGATAAAGATACCTTTTCGCTTCGACACACGTTGCAGGTCGTCGAGAAGTTCGAGAATAACATCGGTGAGGATGTTGGCGGCGACAAGGTCGAATTGTTCCTTTATGGCCGCCCCCAAGTGTCCCCGCAACAACCGGCAACGGTCGCGGGTGAGGGCATTTCTGAGGAAATTATCAGCAGCCACCGTGACGGCCGTTTCATCGACATCGACGGCACAAATCGATCCGGCACCCAATTTAGCGGCGCCGATGGCAAGAATCCCGGACCCGGTACCCACATCCAGGAAAGCATCTCCTTTTTTCAGGTGTTCACGTATCAGTCGCAGGCTCAATATGGTTGTCGGGTGCCCTCCGGTGCCAAAAGCCATGCCCGGGTCGATGTCGATAATGATCGTATCCGGTTTGGCGGAAACAATTTCCCAAGAGGGTTTGATGACCATGTCGCCGCTGATCCAAACCGGTTTAAAAAACGCCTTCCAGGATTCGGCCCAGTCTTCGTCATCGATTTCTCTCATCCGTAAGCGTGTGACGATGCTGTGTCGGTCTCCTGCGCGTTTCAACTGCAGCTGCAGGCTGTTGCAGCGCGAAGGGACCTCGGAACTCACGGGCAGGTAACCGGTCACCGCAGGGTGCTCCGGACGCGCAACCGGTGCTTCCCCCCAGTCTTCGGCGGGCTCCATCCCGGGGTCGTCGATCACAACCCCTTTGAGACCAAGGTCGTAGAAAACCCCCGCAATAACGTCCATGGCGGTTTCGGCATCGGTACAATCGAACTCAACTTTGGCTTCTATCCATTTCATAACGGTATATTTTTTGCATTATTTCATTGTTTTTCTCGCGTGCTGCTGCCTGAACAAAAGGAAGGCCTTTTAAGGCGGCGCCTTTTACCCAAATCATATACCCCGCCCGTGTCAGCCCGGTGACTCTTTCGTTGTATCGATAGTCAATGTATTGACGATTCGGTACCACCGGAGCTTTTGCGGCACCGACTAACATACGCCATGGTCTTTTTTTTCGTCAAACCGCTGCGCAGATATCATGAATAGTGTATTAGCCGATTGGACAACAGGGTGAACGGTTTTGGGCATTCCA